>JAGQJP010000167.1 GCA_020430585.1 Myxococcales bacterium
ACGACCTCGACACGACGTTCCTGGGAGAGCAGCCGCCGCAGCTCGACGGCGTACTCGAGCGCCTCGTCCTGCGACTTGTGCATTTTCCAGTTGGCGGCGATGATCGGTCTGCGTTCCATAGTCCCCCGCAAAAATGTTGACGTTTAGACATAGATCATGGGCAGGCGTTTGTCCAGTCGATTTTCTTCCGCCGAACACGCCGACGCCCTCGCCGTCGATCGCGCTCCGCAGGCGGATGAGCGCCGAGTCGACCACCGTCGGAGGACGCAACCCAACGATCCGTGGCCAGACGAAGTCGAGACGATCAGATCAGCTGGTCGACCGAGCGGGCCGTCGCGCCGCTCAGAGCCTCGACGCCAGGGAGAGAGAGGCCGGAGAGAAACTCGAGGGAGGCCCCGCCGCCTGTCGAGACGTGGCTCAAGCGGTGGGCGACGCCAGCCTGGTTCACCGCGGCGATGCTGTCCCCTCCCCCGACGACGCTGAACGCCGACGATTCGGCGACGCGACGCGCGACGGCTAGGGTTCCCGCAGCGAAAGGCGCGACCTCGAAGACGCCGAGAGGCCCGTTCCAGAAGATGTTCTTCGCCCGGGCGATCACCTCGGCGAAGAGATCGCGGGTCCGCGGCCCGATGTCGAAGCCCTTCTCGTCGGCGGCGAACTGGCCGTTGGCGACGACGCGGACCTTCGCCTCGGGGCTCAACTCGCGGGCGACGGCGTGGTCTTCGGGCAACAGCAGCTGCACACCGAGCAGGCGCGCCTTGTCGATGATGCGCGCCACGGCATCGAAGCTCTCCTCCTCGATCAGCGAGGCACCGACGTCGACGCCCTGTTTGGCGAGAAAGGTGTAGGCCATCGCGCCGCCGATCAGGACATGGGTCACCTTCGGCAGCAGGTGATCGATCACGGGGATCTTGTCGGCGACCTTCGCGCCGCCGAGGATCGCGACGATCGGCTTCTCCTTGGCTTCGAGGAAGTGCTGGAGTGCCGTCAGCTCCTTCTGCATCAGCAGACCCGCGGCCTTCGACTCGAACTGGCCGACCATCCCGTAGACCGAGGCGTGTTTGCGATGCGCAGCGCCGAAGGCGTCGTTCACATAGACGTCGGCGAGCTGGGCCAGAGAACGAGCGAAGGCCTCGTCATTTTTCTCTTCGCCCGGGTCGAAGCGCAGATTCTCGAGCAACAGCAGCTGTCCATCGCGCAGGTCCTGCGCCAGCTTCCGCGGTCCGTCGCCGACGGGATCGCAGGCGAAGATCACCTCTTGCTCGAGCAACTCGGAGAGCAGCACGCCGACGGGCTCGAGGCTGTACTTCTCGTCCCGCTTGCCCTTCGGGCGCCCGAGGTGGCTGGCGACGATCAGCCGCGCGCCGCGCTCGCGCAGGGCGAGGAGTGTCGGCAACGCCGCCTCGATCCGCGTCGGCTCGGTGACCTCACCGTCTTTGATCGGAACGTTGAAATCGACGCGCACGAAGACCCGGCGCCCAGCGACGTCGAGCTTGTCGATCGTGTTGAAGTTCACAGCCGTCCCCCGATGAACGAGAAGAGATCGACGAGCCGCGAGCTATAGCCCCACTCGTTGTCGTACCACGAGAGGACCTTGATCATGTTGCCCCGCACCATCGTCTGGCGCGGCTCGAAGATCGACGACGAGGAGTTGCCGATGAAGTCGGACGAGACCAGCTCGGCGTCGCAATATTCGAGGTAGCCTGCGAGGGGCCCAGACTCGGAGGCGGCTTTCATCGCGGCGTTGACCTGATCGACGCTCGCCGGCTTGTTGACGTTGACCACCAGGTCGACGAGCGAGACGTTGGGCGTCGGCACGCGCACGGCGATCCCGTCGAGCTTACCCTTGAGCACGGGCATCACCAGGCCGACCGCCTTCGCCGCACCCGTCGTCGTCGGAATCATCGACATCGCCGCCGCCCGCGCGCGCCGCAAGTCGTCGTGCGGCAGATCCAGAATCCGCTGGTCGTTGGTGTAACTGTGGATCGTCGTCAACAGGCCGTGCTCGATCTCGAAGCTCTCGTGCAACACCTTCGCCAGCGGCGCGGCGCAGTTCGTCGTGCAGGAGGCGTTCGAGATCACGTGGTGCGTCGCCGGATCGTACTCGCCCTCGTTCACGCCGAGGACCGTGGTGAAGATCCCGTCACCTTTGCCCGGCGCCGAGAGGACGACCTTCTTCGCCCCGGCGTTGAGGTGCTTGGCGCATTTGTCAGCGGTGCGAAAGACGCCCGTCGACTCGAGGACGATCGACGCCCCGAGCTCACCCCAGGGCAGCTTCTCGGGATCGCGCTCGGTGAAGACCCGCACGCGCTTGCCGCCCACGACCAGATAGCCGTCGCTGTAGCTCACATCGGGGCCGAAGGTTCGATGGATCGAGTCGTATTTGAGCAGATGCGCCAGCGTCAGGTCGTCGGTCAGATCGTTGACGCCGACGATCTCGATATTCGGATTGGCCCAGGCGATGCGGAAGAAGCAGCGTCCAATCCGCCCGAAGCCGTTGATGCCTACCTTGATCGTCATGATGCAAACCTCCCGAGTTGGTCGTTCGTGGGCCTTGTGGGTCATGAACGTACCGCATTCGCGGATGCGAATCAAGCGCGCTCAGATGACGGCGAGAACGATCAAGGTGACGGCCGTCCCGAGGATCAAGAGCATCGCGATCGCGACCCGGCGCTTCTCTGCGGCGCGAAACGAGGTCTCCTTCGGCGGATCGTAGGGATTGAACTCGGAGAGGTAGACCCTGCCGCTAGCGGGGTCGGTCTTCTTTTCCATCGCGATACCGCTCATTCCCAGTACGTGTTGATCCGCAGCCCGCTCACCAGCGCGAAGGGAAAGATGTCGAAATGCGCGAGGTTGACCGTCAACTTCACCTCGAGGCCGATCGAAAAGCTGCGGCTCGGCCGATAGTCGCAGGCGACGCCGCCGATCAGCAAGGCGTCGACCTTGTTCTTGTCGCTCGCGGTCGGCAGGCGATAGTAGCGCACGCCGAGACCGACGGGAAACGAGACGACCCACTTGAGCGCGTCGATCGTGTAGGCGCCGAGCAGCGCCAGGTCGATCGTGTGCATCTTGTTGGTACTCTTGAGGTAGTAGGCGTAGTCGGCGGCGACGATCAGGTTCAGATCGTCGCGCAGAGCGTACCAGAAGCCGAGCTCGGCGCCGACACCGTGGCGGTGTCCGAGGGAGACGTCTGGATATCCTTTGGTCAGCCAGGTGTACTGCGGCTTGACGTAGAATGATTTCTCATTCTTCGCCGCCGACGCTGTCGATGATGCGCAGATGGTGACGGCGACGATCAGCCAGAAAACTCGTTTCATCAGCCTTCCTCCAGCAGACGTGGTGTCCCTCGATTCATTCCAACCATACTGTCGCGCATTTTTCAACCGCGAGGGTGGGGGCGTCGGTGGCCGATGCCTGCCGCGAACACG
>JAGQJP010000168.1 GCA_020430585.1 Myxococcales bacterium
GCACCGAGCTGCACAGCGCCACGCGCTCGGTCACACTGCCCGGCGACGCGCTGCGCCTGATCGAGCAGCTCAATCGCCGCCCGGCGCGGTCGACCGAGGTGGAGCTCGCCCCCTCCGAGCTGGCGCCGAAGAGTCTGCAACGCTTTCTCGGCGCGCTGCGACGTGTACGCCTCGTGCCGACGAAACGACGCGTGAAATCCGGTCTGATCTGGCGCATCTCCGTCGACGATCGGTCGCTGCTCGCCCTCACCGAACGCGTGCGCCTCGCCGGGCTCGTCTTCCGCGGACGAACCCTGCGGGCGAAGTGAGCGCCAGCGTGGTGTCGCCGCGGCCCATCTGCGGCGCGTGAGGGGTGGAGCTCGACCCGGCTCCTCGGCACTCGGCTCGTCGGTCGCTTTTCTGCTATACTGAGCGTGTCGAAAATCGCGACCGCCCGCTCCCGCCCCCGCGCATTGGAAACCGCGCAGAGCAACGGAGCGGGCAACAGAGGAGATCGGCCGTGCCGCGCTGGAAGATTCTCGTACTGGTCCTCGTCGCCCTCGCCGCCAGCGCCTGCTCGAGCGGCAGCACCCCACAGAGCGATCTCTCGCCGGGCGCCGATCAGAGCGACGGCCAAGGAGGGGACGCGAGGGCGGACCAGCTGGTGGGCAGCGATACGTTCCTCCCCGATCTCACGCCGTCCGATCTCGTCGAGCCCGCCGACCAGAGCGAGCCGAGCGATCTCGACGACGCGACCGACGGCGGGACAGACGACGCGATCGACCCCGATCTCTACCCGCTGGGCAGCTTCGAGAATCCGATCCCGATCCTCAAGCTGCCCTTCACCCACGCCGGCACGACGATCGATCCACCGTCGGATCGCGTCGATTTCTACATTCCCTGCGGACCCGAGACCAACGAGTCGGGGGGCGAGGTGGTCTACCGCCTGACGCTTCAGAGCGCAGCGACGATCTCGGTCGCCGTCGACGACAAGCCGGGTGACGGGATCGACGTCGACGTCCACATTCTGACCTCGCCCGACGGCGACAACTGCATCGCCCGCGACAACATTCGGATTTCGCGCTGGCTCCCGGCGGGGACCTACTGGATCGTCGTCGACAGCTGGGTCAACTCGGCGGGCCTCGTACTCGCTGGCCCCTACCAGCTGAGCGTCACCGTCGACAGCGGCAACACGACGACGGACACGCTGCCGCCCAAGGACACCCAGAGCCCGGATCTGGCGCCCGCGGATACGGCGGTCGATCTCGGGCCGCCGCCGACCGAGGGCCAGTGGGACAACCCGATCGTCGTCGAGACCTTCCCCTTCACCCACAGCGCGAACACGCTCAACCCGGCGGACCAGCTGGTCCAGACCTATACGCCCTGCGCGCCGTCAACCAACGAGGGGGGCGGCGAGTTCGTCTATCAGGTGACGATCCCCGCTGATGGAGCGCTGACCGTCAGCGTCGACGACCTTTCGGGGGACTTCGTCGACGTCGACGTCCACATCCTCACGGCGCCGTCGAGCGACGCCTGCATCGCCCGGGACAACAAGAGCGTTTCGAAGAAGCTCGTTGCGGGCACCTACTACGTCGTCGTCGACACCTGGGTCGACTCGACCGGCGTGGCGCGCAGCGGTCCCTACAAGGTGACGATCAACTGGACCCAAGCCTCGCTGACCAACTGCCTGGTCAACCCGATCGTCTGCGGCGTGAACGACACCCCCGCGCCCAACGGAGTCCCGACCGAGCCCGCGGGCGTCGACGGTTGTCCCTCGGGGATGGTGCCCGTCGACGCGACCTTCTGTATCGACCGCTACGAGGCGATGTTGGTCCTCGACAACGGCGGACAGCTCGAGCCCTATTCGCCCTACAAGAACCCGGGTCAAGAGACGGTCGTGGCGCTGAGCGTGCCTGGTACGATCCCCCAAGGCTACATCGCGCAGTGGCAGGCCAAGGCGGCTTGTGAGCGAGCGGGTAAGCGCCTCTGCAGCGACACCGAGTGGCTCAAGGCCTGTCGCGGCTCACAGGGCTGGACCTATCCCTACGGGCCGACGCGCCAGGACAAGCTCTGCAACGACTCGCGCACCTGCCACCCCGTCGTCCAGTACTTCGAGACCGGGGCGGACTGGATCTGGAGCGAGCTGGCGAATCCCTGCATCAATCAGCTCCCCGACGGTCTGGCGAAGACGGGCGCCTACAGCGGCTGCGTCTCGCCCTATCAGGTCTACGACATGATGGGCAATCTTCACGAGTGGACCTCGAACCCGACCGGCGTCTTCCGCGGCGGCTTCTACGTCGACACGAAGAAGAACGGCGAGGGCTGCCTCTACGCCACGACCGCCCACAACATCTACCACTGGGATTACTCGACGGGCTTCCGCTGCTGCGCCACGCGCTGATGAGCCGCCGGCGAGCTAGCGAAAATCGAGGTAGTAGCGCTCGACCGTCTGCGGGAAATCGGCGCCACAGAAGTCGAAGAGCGTGACGATCAGCGGCTTGGGGAACGGCAGGAAGCGCGCGCGGTAGAAGGGCAGCTCGGCGAAGTAGGGCATCTTCGGGCTCTGCAGACCGGCCCAGCCCATCGCCACGCCACCGCGACAGAGCTCGTGACAGAGGTCGCGTGTCGCGCGGCTGTCGAGGCGATAGGTGTGGACCAGGTCGATCCAACCGAAGGGCACTCGCGCCTTCGGCCCGGCGAGGTCCATCGTCCAGGCGACGATGAAGCCGTCGATCGCGCCGTCGCGCTCGTGGACGACGCACTGGATTCCCGGCTGCTCGAGAAACCAGCCGAAGTCATCACGATCTCGCACGAGGGCGAGCTGATTGTGCTTGACGTGATCGCCCATCAGCGCGAAGAGGGCCTCGATGTCGTCGCTGACGAAGGGGCGCACCGACTCGCTGCGTCGCTTTGGAATGCGCTTGAGCGCTCGGAAGACCCACTCCTCGTAGAACTTGACCTTCGCCGCCTGGACCGCTCGGTCGGGATCGATCACCCGCACCAGAAATCGCGGGATCCGCGCGATCTCGCGCATCGTGAGGCCGGCCTTGCGGGCCACCGAACGGGCCATCGTGATCCCGTGGGCGCCGGGCTCGAAGAAGGCGATGGCGACGTCGAAATCGAGGGCTTTGGAGACGTTCAAGAGCTCGAGCCCCATCTTCACCGCCAGGCCCCGGCGTTGGTGCTTCCAGTGCACCGCGAGAAAGCCCGGCACGCCACAGCGGTAGGTCCGCCCTGCGTAGGCGAGCTGTCGCGTGAGCCCGCCGAGGAACCCGACCGTTTCGCCGCTCGGGATGTGCACCGCCCGCACGAAGAGGTCGCGCGGCAGATAGGGCGAGCCGAAGAGCAGGTTGATCTGCGTCGCGTCGAAGGCGATTGTGCCACCGTTGGGGTTGTCTTCGATGAAGGCCGTGCTGATCAGCTCCGAGACATCGCTGAAGCGCTCGGGCGTCAGGGAGAAGGGCTCGATCCGATACTCGGAGTCGCTCGGCACCTCGGCCGAGGGCTGCTCGCTGGCGGCGGTCTCGTCGCGCATCTGCTCGCCGTCGCTCATTCGCCAGCCGACTCGCCGACGACGTCGCGCCGTTGGCGACGGCGCCAGACGACCAGGCCGATCAAGCCGACGAGAAGCAGCCATGGGGCGCTCGGCTCGCCGCTCTCCGCTGTCGAGCAGCCGCCGCCTTTCTTCGAGGTGCCGCCGCCGCTCGTGTCCGCCGTACCGCCCTGGCTATCGTCGTCCGTCACGTCGACCGTCGGGGCGCCTTGTCCGGTCCCGCCCAAGGTGACTTTCAGCTCGGCGTTGTTCGGGTCGTCGGAGCTGATCGTCAGGTTGGCCGAGAGCGTGCCCTCTTGAGTCGGCTTGTACCGCACGGTGACGCTGCAGGACTCGTTGGGCGCCAGAATCTTCGGCAACGTCCCGCAGTCGTTGGAGTCGCCGCTGACGATCTGGATCTGCGCGCTGTCCGAGGTGAGCTTGGTCACCGTTAGCGGTCCACCGCCTTCGTTCTTGATCGTGATCGTCTTGCTCTCGGAGGTTGCGCCGATCGCGACCGTGCCGAAATCGACCGAGCTCGGCGTTGCGCTGATCGCTGGGGTCGTGATCCCCGTACCGCTGAGGGCGATCTGGACCTGCGGCGTGTCGGGATCGTTGGACGAGATGGTCAGGGTCGCGCTCTTCGCCCCCGTGCTCGTCGGGCTGAAGGTCACGCTCACCGTACAGCTCTCGTTCGGTTTGAGGACTTTGACCTGCGAGGCGCAGGGGTTGCTCCCGCCGTTGAGATCGAGGGTGAACTCGGTGCTCGAGCCGAGGGAGATCTGGGTCACGCTGAGGATCGAGTTGAGAGTGTTGGCGATCGTGATCACTTGCGCCGCGGATTTCTGGCCGACGTTGACCGACCCGAAGTCGTGGGATGCGGGGCTCACCTCGATGTTCGGTTCGGCGGTTCCCTTGCCACTGAGCGGTTGTTGCAATAAGCCACCGGAGTGGGTCGAGTCGATGCTGAGCGTTCCGCTATAGGCCTGCTCGAGCTCGGGCGTGAAGGTGACGCTGAAGGTGCAGCTCTCTCCCGGTTTCAGGGTCTTGGGTAAGCTCCCGCAGGGCGAGTCTCCGCCGTTCGGGTCGACGGTGAAATGCGTCGCGTCCGAGGCGGCGATCGAGGTGATCGTCACGTCTTCGGTGCCGTAGCTGGTGAGCGTGACGATCTTCGCCTCCGAGGTTCCGCCCGCGGGCACGTCGCCGTAGTCGAGCGTCGCTGGCTCGAACGTCAACGCTGGCGCCGAGAGCCCTTTGCCGGAGAGGTCGATCGTCGTGGTCGGCACGCCATCGGCGTTCGAGGGAATCGAGACGCTGGCGACGAGGTCGGTGGCGGCGACGGGCTTCGAGATGACGGTGATCGTGCAGCTCTCGGTCGACTTCAGCTTGGTACCGCTGCAGCCATCGAGGTCGATCGCGAACGAGTCGGCGTCGGTCCCGCCGATGGATACGCTGCCGATCACCAACGTTCCCGGGCCGTTGCTGGTGACGGTGATCGTTTGCGCCTGGGTCGCGGTGCCGATCTTGGTGTCGGCGAAGGTCAGGCTCGGTGGCTTGGCCTCGATCGAGGCGAGGTCGGCGACGACGAACAGCTGCACCTCTTTGCTCGGTGTGTCCGCGTCGTTGCTCGCGATCGTCAGTGCCCCCTGGAGAGAGCCCGCCGATTTCGGCGTCGCCGCGATGCTGATCGTGCAGCTCTCGTTCTTGGCCAACGCCTTGCCGGCGCAAAGGTTCTCGGTCACCGTGAAGTCCGTCGACGCGGTGACCTCGCCGATTTTCAACATCCCGTCGCCCGTATTGCTGACCGTGATGCTCTGCACGTCCGAGGTATCGCCCACCGTCGTCGTGCCGAAGTCGAGGGTCGATTTCGAGACGCCGATCAGCGGCTTGAGCCCGCTCCCGTTCACCGTCGCGGTGACGTCGCTGAAGACCTTGATCGTCGCCGCTTGCAGCCCCGCCTTGTTCGGATTGAAGACGACGTCGAAGGTGCAGCTCTTGTTGCCCGCGGGGTCGAGCAGCGCGTCGGTGCAGGTGTCGTTGGCGATCGTGAACTGGGGATCGCTCGAGGTCGGCGAGCCGATCCCGACTGGAGCGTTCCCGCCGACGGTGACCGTGAAGGTGTGGCTCACCGGATCGCCGAAGTTCGTCGTGCCGAAGTCGTGGGCCGGCGGCGCCAGGACCACCGTCGAGAGCGGCCCGCCACGAACCGCGATCACCGACATGTCGTTCGAGAGCGAGTCGCTCTGGATCTCCATCTGATCGAGGCGCACGTTGAAGCCGCGGATCAACGTACCGTACGTGTTGGAGGTCCAGACCGTGAACTTGCTGCTCCCGCCGCCTTGTCCTCCGTCGAAGAGATTCGGCAGGACCGAACGGTTGCTCCAGTCGGCGAGGGAGAGGATTTCGAGGACGTTCGGCAGCCGCCAATCGCTCACGCCCGTTGGCAGCGTGCCGCAGGCACTGAACGAGGCGGGGTTGCCGTTGAGCTGGGCGATCGCGTCGAGCGCCTCGCTGTAATTCAACCGGGTCTGGCTCACCGACTGGGCGATACAGCCGAGGTCCTTGATCCAGGTCAGGCCCGTCAAGTTGTCGGTGAACGTGCCATCTCCGTTCTGGACGAAGCGCGGCTCGGGCCAGGGCACGCCAAATTGGAAGTAGCCCTCGTACTGGTTGACGGACGACGAGATCCCGGTTTGCGGTATCGGCGCCGGCCCGTGGGTCACACCGCGCACCGGCCAAAGGCGTGCGCTTCCGTCGTCGACGACGATGTAGCCGTCGATCGTGGAGGAGAGCGTCATGCGCATCTCGAAATCGTTCGTCGCGCTCCAGTAGTCGAGGGTCGAGAGATTCTGGAAGATCCCCGAGAGCCAGGTCGTCTGATCGCTGAACTCGAAATTGAAGAGGCTGAGCAGCTCGTTGATGTTGGGAATTCGCCAGTCGCTGTACGTTCCCTTCTTGTAGTCGCCGCAATCATTGGTTCCGGCGTTCAGCAGATCGAGATCGGCCCGTGCCTTGGAGTAGCTCGTTGATCCTCCGTTGGGCAGGCTGGCGCAGGTCGTGTCCTTCATCCAGGTCAACCCGGTGAGGCGGTCGAAGACAGTGCCATCGCCGTTGTCTCGGAAGCGCGGCTCCGGCCAACGAACGCCCGACTTCCAGAAGGCGTCGTCCTTGGACGCGTGGCTCGTGACCTGACCCGACTGGCGCGTGAAGGCGCGACGCGGGCCATTCCAGGCGTTGCCGCGAAGCGTGACCGAGCGCGTGCCTGTGCTGGAAAGACCGTTGCGATAGGGGATCTCGAGGGTCGCCAGGCTGAAACCCTCTTTGGTCGGGGCGAAGGAGATTTCGATCGTACAGCTCGTCGCTGGTGCGAGGGTCGTCATCGAGCAGCCGTCGCTCTGCAGCTTGAATTGATCGGCGCCAGCGCCCGTGAGCCCGAGATCGGGGATCGGTTGCGGCTCGTTTCCGTTGTTGTTCACGTGAACCACCAGGGCATCGCTCGTCTCGCCGGTCTGCACGAAGGGCAGCATCTCGTTCGTCGCGTCGACGGTGACGTTGAACGTCGTCTTGTAGCCGCCGCGCACCAGCATCACGTAGCCCGTGTTCGTCGTCGCCAGGCGCGATTGGGCGCCGGTCGTCATCGTGAGGCGCCAGGCGTTGCCGTCGGAGTTCCCCGTCGAGCTCCATGTATTGCTCTGGAGGTTGGTGAAGGGGTGCCCGGCGGGCAGCGTCCCGCTGCTATGGTCGATCAAGCTGCGCAGCTCGTTGCGGTTGGCGAGGCGCCAGCCTCCGCCGAGATAGCGGGGGCTGTTCGGGTCGCCGTTGACGCGGGCGGCGAAGGCGACGGCGCTGGCCCAGGGTACCGCGCCTCGACCATAGATCTCAGTCGGGTTCGCGTTGGCCAGGTCGACGTAGTAGGTCGCGTTCATGCAGTTCGCGTCCTTGAGCCACGTCAGGCCCGTCAGGTTGTCGAGCACCGTGCCGTCGGCGTTGTCGGTGAAGCGCGGCGTCGGCCAGGTGACCCCGGGCTTCAGATCGCCATCGTCGCCCGTGTAGTAGCTCGCCGTTTGGCCGCTGTTCGGCACGGCGCTGACCGGCGTCAGGCTGGCGTCGACGCGAACCGGCCAGACCCAGAAGGTGCCCGATGTATGTACGGCGATGCCGTCGTTCGAGAAGTCGAGATCGTAGCGCGACGTCGACGTGCGCGAGGTCGAGCTGGTGAAGACCTGGCTGTCGATGCCCGAGAAGTCGAAGCCCTGCAGCGCGAGCCAGCCCAGGGAGTTGACGTGGTTCTCGTCGCCGTTGGTGAGGCTCGCCAGCTCGTTGATCGTCGGCAGATGCCAATCCGTGTGGGATGCGGTGTAGCCTTTACAGACGGTGGATCCGCCATTGAGGCCCGCGACGGCGGTGACGCTGTTCGCGCCGATGCTCTGTTTGCCGAGGCAGGTCCCGTGTTTGAGCCACATCAGCCCGGTCAGGCGGTCGCTGATCGTCCCGTCGCCGTTGTCGAGGAAGCGATCGGTCGGCCAGGCGCGTCCCCACTGGTTCGCGCCGTCGTCGCCGGCGACGACGCTCTTGGTGGTCCCCGTCATCGGCAACTGGACGGATTGGGCCGCCACCGGAGCCGCTGCGGCCACGGCGATGATCAGGACCAAGGCGAGACGCGACACGCTGAATCCCATATCTTCCTCTCTTGGCTCGGGCGTTGCTCCGCGGCACGCCCACGCTCCGATCGTCGTCTTCTTTCGAATTTGGTACCTGTTAGAGTATAGCCAACTCGCGGGTAGAAGCCAAATCGAACGATCGAGGGGGGATTCGAGCGGTACGAGTCGTTCGGCGCCTATTTCCAGTAGTAGATCAGAGCGAACTGACCGACGATCGTGACCTGGTCGTTCTTCGGAATGTCGGCGGCGATCGCAACGCCGACGCTCATGTTGCCGCGGCCGCTGTAAAATAACGCCGCTTCGACCTTGTGCTGGTTGGTCTTGGCCTCGAGGTCGCGCCCGTAGCGATATCCCAGGTTCAGGCCGAGGACCCAGAAGTCCAGGCTCGCCACGACGCCGACGCCGATCTCGTGGCCGTTGGTCTTGGCGGTGAAGTTGCGGTTGAAGGTGTAGTCGAAGCCCGCCTGGACCCCGAAGATCTTGCCCACGCCGATCGCCCAGGCGAGGTAGGGTCTCACGTCGAGCCCCTTCGACTGTGTCAACGCGCTCCCGTTCCCGACGACGGCCCCGGCGATCGACGAGGGGTTGATCTGGTTCAACAGCGAGAACCCGACGTCCACGCCGCCGACCATCTGCACCGGGCCGAGCTTGAAGACGCGGAACACCGGGCCCGCCGCGACGTCGAGCGAGAAGAGGGCGCCGACGTTCAGCGCCGAGACGGCGTTGACGCCCGAGAGCACCGTGCCGCCGAGCGAGAACCGTAGACCCACGGCGTCGATGAAGGCGATCTCGGCTCCGACGCCGAGGGCGATCGCTGCAAAGCGCAACTTCGTCGAGCTGCCGTCGTTGGGGTCGGTGAATTTGATCTGGGCGTAACCGGCAC
>JAGQJP010000169.1 GCA_020430585.1 Myxococcales bacterium
CAGCGCTGGACCATTGTCTTTTCTCTCGTCGTTTTGTACGCTTGTGCCATTGATTTCCGACGCCAACGAGAGCCTGCGATGACCCTTCGCGACACCTTCGAAACAGCGGCCGCGCGCCTCGGCGTGCCGATCCAGCTCGAACCACATTCGGCGGTGGAAGAGCGGCTCGAGCGTACGCGGCGACAGGCCGATTTCTCGGCGCGCAACGCCGCGCTGATCGCGCTGCTCGTCGATTATCCGTATGATCCGTCGGTGCTCGTCACCGCGCTCTCGAGCGAGCTCTTCGTCGATCGCCCCCTCGAACAGGCGCTGATGGCGGCCGACGCGCTACGTCTGGTGGTCTTCCCGCCGGATCGCGACGCCGACCGGCAGGCCCTTCAGGCGCTGGCGCAACGGGCGTGCCGTCTCGGTCTGGTCGAGCGCGATGCACCCTTTCGCGGGATGCTCGCCGATCGGACCGCGCTCCACGCCAGCGCTTACAACGACCTGCAGCAGCGCTTCGCGATCGTCGCACCGACCTCGACGACGGGCGCTCTGAAACAACGGGTGATCGAGTCGGATCGGCTGACGCCCGACGAGCTCGAGCAGCTGTTGGAGGCGGCGGCGACCGAAGCCGATGTCGAGGCTCTGCTGCTGATCAACGCGCACTCGACGCGCTCGGAGCTCCCTTCAGCGGCGACGTACGCGCGCGCCTGCTCGGCGATCCTCGCTCGGGCCGACGCGCTGCTCACGGCTGGATTGCCCGCCGCCGCGAACTATCTACTCCTACTGCTCGCCGACCTCGAGGATGACGACTTCGCCGAGGCGATGATCGCCGAGTCGCTGCTCGACGCGGGCGACGCCGCGCAAGCCTCGGCGCTGATCGAAGAGACCGTCGATCAGCGCGCAGGACACGCCCACGAAACGCTCGTCGCCCTGAGAGCGCGGGCGGCGCTGGCGCTCGGTGATCTCGAAGGCGCTGGCCGTCAGCTCGCGCCATACCTCGATCTAGGCGAGCGCGAGGCCGACACGCTCGGCGCGGTCCATCCACAGCTCGTCAGCGCCGCGGTCGAGTATTGCCTCCGCGTCGAGATCGCGCACCCCGTCTGTCAGGCGCTCCCGGCCGTGCTGCGCGTTCACCCGGGCGACCGCTACGCCAACCTCCTACGATGCACGATCGAGTTCGGCCTGTTGCGCTCTCACGGCCTCGACGACGCTGCCTTCCTGCTCTTCCGACAGCTGCTGATCGACTTTCCCGGGTATCGTCGCGCCTGGGACTTCTTCCGCGAGCAGCTGGAGCTGGCCGATCCACCCTTCTCCGCGATCGAGGCGGTGATCGAGGCGATCGTAACGCAGCACCTCTTCGCGCTACCGGTCTGGCGGGGTATCGCCGAGCTCGGGAGCCTGCCGCCGAGCTGGCGCGCGGCGATCGGCGCGTTGATCGAGACGTGCTCCCAACGACAGCGGGTCTGAGCCGCAGGTTCGGTCGGCGTCGAGCGGAGCCGTACCGATCCGACCCGAGCTCAGTGCTTGCGGCGTTTCTTTGCTTTGGACGGCTTGGAAGGCTTGGACTGGCTCGCGCGTTTCGCCTCGGCCTCGGCGGCGGCCATCGTTTCGCGGACGATCTCGTCGGTCGGGCGACCGTGGCGTAGCGACCAATAGATCATCACGCAGCCCGCCAAGAAGAAGGGAATGCTCAGATAGTGGCCCATCGTCAGCGAGCCGTGGAGCGTGGTCTGATGCGCCTTGTAGAACTCGACGTTGAAGCGCAGCGCGAAGTAGCCGACGAAGAGGGTCCCCGTGAGGAGCCAGATCGGTCGCTTCTCCTTGCCCGCGGCGCGATCGACCAGATAGAGGATCAAGAGCAACACGACGCCGTTGAGCACCTCGTAGAGCTGCGAGGGGTGGCGGGGAATCAGCTGATTGTTGTCTGCCAACGGTAGACAGACCGCCCAGGGCACCGTCGACTTCGTCCCGATGATCTCCGAGTTGAAGAAGTTGCCGGAGCGCACGAAGATCGCACCGATCGGAATCGTCCAGGTGAAACGGTCGAAGACCTCGCCGACGGGCAACTTGTAGCGCCGCGCGAACAAAATGATCGCCAGAATGATCCCGATCGTCGCGCCGTGCGAGGCGAGCCCGGCCAACCCCTTGGAGACGTCGATCAGATAGAAGGGATCGCGAAGCACGCGATCCCACTCGTAGAACAGTCGGTGGCCGAACCAACTGCCGAGTAGCACGCCGAAGAAGCCCCAGTAGATGAAGTCGACGGCGATCTCGGGATCGCGCCCGGCGCGCTTCCACTGCCAACGAAAGGCGATGAAACCGAAGACGAAGGTGCACAGGAACATCACGCCGTACCAACGGATCTTGAGCGGCCCGTAGATATCGAGCAGGACCGGATCGATTTTCCAAACCCAACAATTCGCCATCATCGCTCCCCGTCCGTGGCGTTGCGTTCGAGTATACCCGAGCGGGAACGCATTGCAACTTGCGGGAGCCGAAAGCGGATTTCTCAGTGAGGTTGTGGAAGATAGGGGAACTCCTGGCGATAGGCGCTGTCGTTGCCATCGACGGAGTCGCTGGTCAGCGCGCCCGACGTGAGCAGCGTCAGAAAGACGTTGAACGCGTCGGTACGGGGCAAACGCCCGCCGAAAGCGGACTTCTTCGTCGTCGTCCAGACAAAGCCGAGCTCCACTCCCAAAAGACCCTCGGTCACGGCGACGAAGCCACCGCTCGGCCCGTGGTTGGTCCCATCGAGATCGACCTTGAGCACGTTGCCCGAGAGGATCAGCATATTATGGAGCGTCGACGAGTCGAGCTCGAGATCGGCGAATTGGGGATCGAGCCCCGACAGATTGAGCACGTTCGGCGAGGCGTTCAGCGCGAGCAGCGCATCGATCGTCTTCTTGGCGTGACCCGCGGTGGGGTTGGTGTTGTCCTTGTCCGGCGACATCGTGTTGAACTCGTCGTAGGTCGGCTGGTCATCGAAGAAGAGGAGCTCGACGATTCGCGGTCGACCGACGCGCGAAACGGTGACATCGGCGATTCCCTCTTCCATCTCGATCGGCGCGTTCGGGTCGATGATCTCTTCGACGGCGTCGAGGACATCGCTGGTCGTCGCGCTCTTGGTGCTCTTGGAGCAGCCGACGAGACCGAGCAAGCCACCGATGGTGAGGACGATCGCGAACGAGGCGGCAGAAACGCGTTGCCCGGTCATGACGAACCTCCTCAGCGAGCGGTGCTGGCCCAAATATTGAGTTTGCGTTCTTGACCGCCGCCAGCGAGCCAGTCTCGTGGCATCTCGAGCACGATCGCTGTGCAGTTCGTTCCCGCGAACTGGTCGATACCCGAAAAGCTGCCACTCTTGGCCACGACGCTCGACAGAGACGCCAGATCACCGAAGAAGGGATTGTCGACGAGGCCAACGAACGCCTTCCCCATCCCATCGGTCGTGGTCAAGGTCGTGCCGAGATCACCCTGAACGTCGAAGTTGTAGCCCTTGACACGGAACTTTCCGTTCCGCGAGCGGACCAGAAACCGGTGGTCCGCCTTCAGGTCGCCGTCGGTGTCGATCTCGAAGCGGTAGAGCACGTCGTCGACGAGCGTCGCGGTTCCCCCCGACGGGGCGCCACAGTCGACCGTCATCGCCAACACCGCCTTCGTCGTGTCGGGGCTGCCCTCGAAAACGTAGAGGTCGCTGATCTTCGCCGCCCGAGGGACGCTCGAGGGGTCGACGTTGACGACGTCCTCGGCGGTTACCGGGACGGCGACCAGGATCAGGCTGAGCAAGATGAATAGTGCAACGATCATGGCGCGTCGCCACCTCGATCTCATCGGCTTCCTCGTAGCGTCGTTGTCGGGCAAATGGTCGGTAAGTCGTTTCAGTGTAGCCCAAACGGGTTGCGTTGCGAAACGAAAAACCAAGAGGCGTGTGATTGCGGGGAGATGAGCTGCCGGGCCGGCAGGGGGGCCGGCCCGACGGAGTCGATCACTTCGTGGGCTTGGGTCCGCGTTCGAGAACGTGGAATTCGACGCGACGATTCTTTTGCCACGCTTCCGGACTCGCCCGGTCGACCACGGGCTTGGTCTCACCGAAGCCCTTGGCGGTCAGACGATTCTTGTCGATCCCGTGGACTTTGACCAAGTGCTTGACCACGGCCTTCGCCCGGGCGATCGAGAGCTTCATGTTGTAGCGCGGCCCGCCGCGTTCGTCGGTGTAGCCCTGGACCTCGACCTTGAGGATCGTCGGGTTGCGCTTGAGCACGTCGGCGACCGTCGCCAAGAGCGCAAAGGAGACCCTCTTGATCGTGGACTTGCCCGTGTCGAAGTAGATCTTCTGGAAGATCTCGATCCGCGTCGCGGTCAGCTTCGCCAGCGGGCACCCGTTGTTCGAGAGCGGACCCTTGACCATCGGGCAGTTGTCCGAGCCCTTGCAGATGTTCGCGTACTTCGGTCCGAGGGCTTGCTTCTGCACCCAGGGATCGCAGACGCCGTCTTTGTCGTTGTCCGGATCGGGGCAACCGTCGTCGTCTTCGAAGCCATCCTTGTCCTCGGGATCGTTCGGGCACTTGTCCGAGCCCTTGCAAATGTTCGCATACTTCGCGAGCAGGCCCTTCTCTTTGACCCAGGGATCGCAGATCCCATCTTTGTCGTTGTCCGGGTCGGGGCAGCCGTCTTCGTCCTGCCAGAAGTCCATGTCCTCCGGCTCGGTGATGCAGTGGTCGGCGCTGTCGACGATGCCGTCCTTGTCGCGGTCCCCGCCGGACTCGGGGCTGCGCCCCAGGCCCAGGAAGACGCGCCAGTCGGGGGATCCGAAGCCCTGCACCAGGCCCACGCCGCCGCCCGCCAGCACGGTGAGGCCGCTCTGGGTCGTCAGGCGGGCCCCCAGGCGCACCTCGGTGGGCAGCTCCTCCACCCCTCGCTCCAGGGCCTGGGCCGAGAGCTGCCCGGCCAGCTCGGGGATGAGATCCACCTGGCTGCCCAGGGGCAGGAGGGCCGAGGCGCCCCAGGTCAGGGCGTCGTCGACCTCCACGTCCAGGAGGGTCGCCGTGGGCCGCACGAGGTAGCCCAGGTTGGCGCTCATCCGCACCCGGGAGGGCAGGCCCAGATCGACCACCACGCGGGGGTGGAAGCGGCCGGCGACGTCCCCCTGGAAAGGAGGCCCGCCCGGCTGGCCCCGGGTGGGGAGGTACAGATCGGCCATGATGGCCAGCGCCGTCCAGACCTTATCCCCCTGGCTGCGGCCGTCGAAGAGCTTCACCCGCGGCACGAGGCGGATGTCCCCCAGGCCGACCCCGGAGCTGTAGGCGACCGCCCCGGGGATCTGGGGGATCTCGTCGCCGCTCTGGATGAGGTTGAGGGGGATGTCCAGGCCGATGTCCACCCGATCCATGAGCCCGTA
>JAGQJP010000170.1 GCA_020430585.1 Myxococcales bacterium
AATTGGTTGTCCGCCCCCCAGAGCGTCGTCAGCGTCGTCGCCTCCGCGAGGGGCGCCAGCGAGGTCAGCTGGTTCCCATCGACGTAGAGCTCGACGAGCGGGATCGCGGACAAGGCGTCGATCGAGGTCAAGAGATTATTGGAGAGCCAGAGATAGCGCAGCGTCTTCATCCCGGCGACCGGGCTGATGTCGGTGAGGGCGTTGGCGCTGAGCCTCAGATAGTCGAGGGGCAGGCCGGCGAGCGCGTCGATCGTCACCAGCGCATTGTCGTTCGCCGTCAGCCGCCCGAGCGATAGACCTTCGAGACCCTTCAAGCTCGTGAGCTGATTGTTGGCGACGTTCACCTGAGCGAGCGCGCTCAACCCCTGCAGATTACCGAGCGATTGGAGCTGATTCGACGCAGCAGCGACATACTGGAGTTTCGTCGCGCTCTCCAGCGGCGCGAGGGTCTTCAAGCGATTGTCGTTGACGCTGAGGGCGAGCAGGTTGGCGCCGAAGCTCGGCAGCGTGAGCAGCTGATTGCTCGAAGCCGCGAGGGAGCGCAGCTTCGGCGGCAGGGCCAACTGCGCGATGCTCGTCAGCTCGTTCTCACTCAGATCGACGATATCGAGCTGCGGCAGCCCGCTGAAATCGTGAAGCTGCTTCAGCTGCTCGTGACGAACGGTCAACGAGGTCAAGGCCGGGAGATTGGAGACGCTGAGTTGCGACAGCTTCCCGTCGTAGAACTGAACCGTCTCGAGCAACGGAAATCCCGAGAGCGGCGGGATCGTCGTCGCCAAAGTGCCGCTGACGGCTAGCCTCACGAGCTTGCGCAGGGCCCAGATCGGTGACAGGTCGAGGATTGGCGCGTCGCTGATCGAGAGCGTCTTCATGCCGGTCGAGCAGAAGCTCGGCAGCGTCGTCAGGTGAGGGCCGCCGATCAGCAAATCGGTCAACTGCGTGAGCCGGCCGAGGGCCTCGATCTTCGCCAGCTTGGGATTGGCGTGGGCGATCAGGTGGCCCAGATTCGGCAGGCGCTCGATCCCGTCGAGATCGGCCAGCTGCGGCATCGAGTGCAGCTGCAGCGTCGTCAACGACGCTAGATAGGGCATCGAGCTCAACGACGTGAGCTGCGTCCCGACGAGCGTCAAGGACTGAAGCGAGTCGACCCCCTCTAACCCCGAGAGGTCGCTCAGCGGATTGTTCGTCAGGTCCAGCACCTCGAGCTGCGCCAAGCCCCGCAGAGGTGACAGATCGGTGATCGCGTTTCCCACCGCGCTCAACGTCCGAAGGCCGGTCAAGCACTCGATCCCTTCGAGCGTGCCGACCTGCCGGGAGCTCGCGGTGAGCTGCGTCAGCTGCGCCGCATTTTCCGCCGAAATCGGGCCCGCATCGATGGCGAGCGCCGCTCGCACCGCCGCTTCGAGCCCCGATGAGCCAAATTGCAGGGGACCGACGCAGCCGCAGACCGAGGGCGCAAGGCAAACCTGCGCCCCGTGACAGAAGACGCCGCCGCAGGGCAGACCCGTCGGTTCGAGCAACGGCGGCTCCGGCGGTTCGCACGACAAGGGCGGCGGCTCGCTGTCATCAAAGAGCGCGGCGTCACCATCGACGCTCCCATCGGCGTCGGGGGCGTCGGTCGCGACGTCCGCGAGATCGCCGGGCTCGGGGCCGGAATCGATCGCCACGTCCGCGAGATCGCCGGGCTCGGGGCCGGAATCGATCGCCACGTCCGCGAGATCGCCGGGCTCGGGGCCGGAATCGACGCCGGTGGACCAGCCGTCGTCGGGCAGGACCGCGTCCGGCGAGCGATCGAGGGTCGAGATGTCCGCGCTGCGGCCGTCGGGCTCGTCCCCCTCCAGACGAACCCGGCCCTGAAACGGAGAATCGAAACAGCCGGCGCACGTCGAGGCGACGACGACCAAGACCAACCATGCGACGACATCCGATCTCGGGCCGAGCCTCTTCATCCCACACCTCTACCGGCAACCTTCCCTCTCGTTGTGCCGGAGTATAGCACACGACGGGGCCCGCGAGTTGACGATCCGCGCTCTGACGCCCGGGCCGCGATTCGTACGCTCGAACGGGAGCTTCGACCTGGGCGAGATGACGCGCTCGCGCTACAGCTCGAACGGGTCAGAATCGGCGATCGCGCGCGGCTCGCGTCGAGCAGACACGCGACAGCAGCCCCGGGTACGGGGACGCAGGACGAAAGTCGTCTCTTGCGACAGGACGCAGCGCTCGCTATACTCGGACCGTTCACCGATTTTGACCGTCCGAATCCCCACGGCGGCGCTGGACGCGCGATGCGGAAAGCGATGCTCGAAACGAGACAGACGACGCAGCGCCCGGTCACGCCGGGTGGAGGGTAACGATGCTTCGACCGAACCACGCGCCACGCCTATCGCTGGCCCTCTCGCTGCTCGTTTTCGCCCTCGGCTGCGGCGAGCTTGCGACCAACCGGATCAACGCCAAGAGCTCGGGAACGCGGCTCTGCGTGCCAGGGGTCTTCTCCTGCAACGGGGACGTGCTGGAGCAGTGCCGCGAGCACGGCTACGGCTTCCGTACGGTCGAGAGCTGTGCGCTTGGCTGCAACGCGACGACGCTCGCCTGCAACGCCGCCTGCCGGCCTGGGTCGAGGCAGTGCAATGGAAGCGCACTCGAGATCTGCGTCGCCGACGGCTCGCGCACCGAGGCGACGACCTGCGCGAACGGCTGCAACGCGACGACGCTGGCGTGCAACGAGAGCTGCGCACCGGGCGAGACGAAGTGCAACGGCAGCAAGCTCCTGACCTGTAGCGGGACGACCTTCGTCGAGACAGAGTGCGCCAATGGCTGCAACGGGATGGCAAACAGCTGCTACGCGGCGTGTCGGCCGGGCGCCCAGCGGTGTGAGGGGTCGAACCTCTTGACCTGCAACGGTGAGGGAACGGGCTTCGAGAGCCAGACCTGCGCCAGCGGCTGCAATCAGGCGACGCTCTCGTGCAACGGGGAGATCACCGTCGACGCGGGCCTGGATCAGACGATCATGGTCGGCGACACGGCCTCACTCCAGGGCACGGTGACAGGTGGCAACGGAAACTACACCTACAGCTGGAGCGACGGGACGAGCGTCGTGGGCACGACCGCGCTGGTCAGCGTCTCGCCGACGGCGACGACAACCTACACCTTGACGGTGACCGATAGCGCAGGGAATAGCGACTCGGACCAGCTGACGGTGACGCTCAACCCACCGCTCGTCGCGAACGCGGGCGACGATCAGCGGGTGCTGCGGGGCGGAGCGGTTTCCCTCTCGGGCAGCGGGACGGGCGGCGTCGGAGTGTTGCGCTGCGAGTGGTGGGCCGAGGGCCTGCTCGTCGCGTCGAGTTGCAACTACAACCACACGCCAGCCAAGAGCGGGGTCTACATTCTCGTCGTATTCGACGAAGCGGGCCACAAGGCCCAGGACGCGGTGACGGTGACGCTTTTCGAGCCTCTCGTCGTCAGCGTCGCCGCGAAAGACCCGCAGCTCCTCGCCGGCCAGTCGACGCTGCTCGTCCTGACGATCGGGGGCGGCGTGCCGCTCGTCGCCTGCCAGTGGGACGATCCGACAGCGTCGACGAGCTGCTCCGCGATCGCCGTCACGCTGCAACAGACGACGACTTTCAGCGCGACCGTCACCGACGCCGAGGGGAACACGGCGACTGCCGTGGTGACGGTCGAGGTCGCGCCGCCGCTGAGCGTGACCACCGCCGAGACCACACCGGTCTGCGTCACCGCCGATCCGCCGCCGGCCAAGCTGAGCGCGACCGTGGCGGGCGGAATCGGCACGAAGACCTGCGAGTGGTGGCTCAACGACGACGGCGGTGAGCCCTGGGTCAAGGTCGGCGATGGCTGCGACTTCGATGGCCCGCTGCCCGACGAGTTCTCCCCGTTCCAGATCGCGACGCTGACGGTGATCGCCAGCGACGAAAAGGGCAACACGGCGACCGACACGACCCAGCTCGACGCGCGCGAGCCCCTCGGGATCGAGAAGATCCTCCTCGCACAGTCGATCCTCGTCGGCGAGACGGCGACCTTCGACTATTCGAACCTGTTCTTTGGCGGCTTCTCGCCGGTCAGCTGCTCGACGGCGGATTCGAGCGGTGCGGTGCTCTCGACGAGCTGCGATGACGCGAAGCTGACACCGACGACGACGACGAGCTACGAGGTGAGCTTCGACGACGGAACCTGTCCGGCGGTGAAGACCAACGTGACGGTCAACGTCTGGCAGAAGCCGACGATCGAGCCGATCGCCGACCTCTACGTCGGCCGCGCCCCGAAAGGTCCTTCGTCGGTCGAGGTCGCCTTCGTGATCACCAACCCGTCGGGGATCGCCGACGAGAGCCTCTCCTGCGAGCTCGTCGGGGTCGGCGCGATCCCCTGCGTCACGGGGGCGAACACGGTCACCATCGCGGTGACGCAGACGGCGTCGTTCGAGATCCGGCTCTACGTCGGCCCGCCGACCATCGGAGCGATCACGCTGGTCGACGCCAAGACGTTCACGATCACGCTGCTCGAGGCCCAGGCGAGCACCGAGCCAGCGGGGCCGGTCGACTCCGGAACGCCGATCGCCCTCGCCTCGACGGTGGTCGGCAGCAAAGGCGGCAACGTCAGCTGCAGCTGGACCCGGGAGAGCGATGGGGCCCAGCTCGGCACGACGAACTGCACCGATCCGCTGAGCTACAGCCCACTCGCGTCCGATCGCTACACCGTCACCGTCACCGACACCGACACCGGCGTCACGACCTCGGCGACGACCGCCGAGGTACCGGTCAACTTCAAGCTCGTCGAGCCGATCGCCGACCAATACCTGGCCAGCGGCGAGAGCGTCACACTCGTCGGCAAGTGGCTCGGCGGAAAGGCGGGCTACACCTGTACGGTGAAAGACGAGGACAGCGGCGCCACCGTGCTCTCCGAGGCCTGCCCGGGCTTCGAGAAGAGCGTTACCCTGACCCCGAGCCAGACGGCGAAGTACTCGTTCACCGTCGTCGATGCGACGGGCGCCGAGGCCGCCGGCGGACCGCAAACCTTCACCATCTTCGTCCTCGTGGCGACGGCGGGCGCAACGCCGAAGGACCCGCAACTGCGGATTTTGAAGGTCGGCGACGAGATCGTCCTCTCGACGACGTGGAGCGGCGCCAAAGGCACCAACGTCAGCTGCCTCTGGAGCGGACCGAACCTCGCGAGCGGGACAGAGACGAGCTGCAGCGACGCCGTAGCGAAGCCCGACGTCTCGGGGGACAACATCTACACCGTCAGCGTCACCGACAACGACACCGGCAACGTGACGAGCGCCCAGGTGACCGTCTTCGCTTACGCCGCTGTCTGCGACGACCGGGCCAAGAACGGCTTCGAGACCGACACCGACTGCGGCGGCCGGCCGGTGCGGATCAGCGAGATCCACTACGACAACGTCGGCGCCGACGACGACGAGGGCGTCGAGCTGATGGGCCCGGCGGGCCTCGACGTCTCCGGCTGGCAGATCGTGCTCTACAACGGCAGTGGCGGGGTAACCTACGCGCCCACGACGACGCTCCCGGCGGGGACGACGCTACCCGAGGGACCAAACGGCTACGGCTTCCTCTGGATTCCGATCGGCGGCATTCAGAACGGGTCACCGGATGGGATCGCCCTCGTCGACCCGACGGGCAAGGTCGTCGAGTTTCTCAGTTATGAGGGCAGCATTACCGCGACGAATGGCCCGGCCAACGGGATGACCTCCATCGACATCGGCAGCGTCGAGCCGACCGATTCGCCACTCGGCTTCTCACTTCAGCTCGTCGGGAAGCTCAGCGACCCGGCGAGCCTCGTCTGGTCCGCGCCCCAGGCCCACACCCGCGGCGCCACGAACACCGGCCTCGTCCTCGACGTCGAGATCTGCCCGGCCTGCGCCAACGGCCTCGTCTGCCAGGTCGACCCCGACTGTACATCCAAGATCTGCGACAGCGGTCTCTGCGTCAACGGCTGCCCGACAACCCTCGACATCTCGCCGATCCAACCGACCTGGTACACCGACAACTCGTCCTTCGACCCCGGCTCGGTCAGCCATCTCGTGCTGCGGTTCGACGTGGTAGCTCCACCGAATGGCCCCTTCGGTATGTATTTCCTGTTCGCGGTCGATGCGGGACAATCTGGCTCCTCGCTGCAGCCGGGCGTTCATTTCATCGAGCTCGCGGCGCCGCCGCAAGGCTTCCTTCCTGCAATCGGCGACACCGTGACCTTCGAGTTCTTGGTCTCCAACGCGGTCCTGCCGCAAGGAACCTTGTATCTCAATCTATGGATACAGACGCAAGTCACTCAGACTTGGAGCCCGACAGAGTTCGTGTTCAATCCGGCGAGCTCCCTCTTCGAGTGCGTGCCAGCCGATTGACGCCGAACACCGAGGAGGCTGACGGGCGGAACCGTGTCGGAATCGTACGCACGGATGGCAACGATCAACCAAGTTGACGCGCAGGGTCGCGATGACTCTCACGCTCGGGGCGCCCGGAATCAAAGCCCGGCAAAACCCCGAGCGTCGTTCAGCGCGTGGGGGAGAGAACGAGACAGCGGTCGCCGTTCCGCTCGTGGATCACGGTCGGCTGCTGTTTCGTGGGACGGCTGAAGTGGACTTCGATGTGATTGACGGCGACCCAACCTCGGATGGTGTGCCCGTGGCCGTCAAACTCGATCACGCGCAGGCCTCGGGGCAGGCGAACCGCGACCGGGACGTAGACGTTGTAGGGTCGTCGCGGGACACAGCTGACGGCGAAGACCCGCCCGTGGCGATCGATGAAGCGCACCGTCAGTCGTGGAATATGGCTGTTGATGCCGATCTTGAAATAGGACGCCTCGAGCCCGATGGACGGCTTGATCTCGAGCCGCAGTTTCGGGCCCACGTTCGTCTGCGGGGGCCGGGTCGCCAACCAGACGCCGTTCGTGTTGCCCCGGTAGTCGAACGGTCCGGTTCCGCTCTGTCTGTAGTAGCTCTCGACGTTGGTGAAGCGGAAGAAGAAGCGGTTGCGCCACCCCCTGAAGGGGTCGGGAAAGCTCTCTTTCCAAACCAAGCGCCGGGGAGCTGCACCCGGGCTCGCGGATGACAGCAGCAGCGTCACGGCGCCAAACCAAGCGATACAGATACGTCTCGTCGCACGGCCCATCGAGCTGCCTCCATTGATCTGGGTTTACGACGCCGCCCCTCGGATAACACGGGCCGGCGAGCCGCTATTCCTGCAACGCCCCCTGCCCCAATCGGGAGCAGCCGGGGCGACGGCGCCTCGTGGATTTTTCGCGCCGGGGCCCCAGCGAGGCGGGGACGCGATCGACCGTGTCCCACTGTCTCAGGGGGGACACGTGGTAGACCGCCGTCGCGAGGGGTCCCGGCGGGCCAGGTCGAGACGAATCGTGACCTATTTTCAAACCGTTGCATGCAATGCGCAAATTGGCGCGATCGATGCATTGGAGGCGGACGGTTCGAAGAGGTTCCGAAGGCCGAGACCGCCTCACGCCCTCTTCTGGCGCAGGCGAGCTCGCCAGAGAATGACACCTCGCGCCGATCTACACCGAGAGCCCGATGGGCCACATTTGGAAGGAGTATCCGATGAAAGCTGTTCGTACTGTTGCGTGGATCTGTCTGTGCGTGTTCGCCATCGCGGGATGCAAGGCCAAACCGGGGACCGAGTCGAAGAAATCCAACACCGAGGTCTGGAAGGGCAACTTCTCCCAGTCCAAGCTCGAGCGCAAGGACCTCACACCTGGGGGTTTGCCCGGCCTCACGATCAAGGTTCCGGCCAACGCCTCCATCGAGAAGGCGTTTAAGCTGACAGCATCGGATCCCGACGTCGCCACGGTGAACAACTCCGTGGGTTTCTCGATCTGGATTCAGCGCACGTACGATAGCTTGGCCAAGCGGAAGACCGCGATCCAGAAGAACTCGCTCTACCCGTTCAAGGGCTTCGTCGCCGAGACCAAGAGCTCGCTGATCTACCGAACCAAGGGCCTCACGGGCGGCGAGGATCTGCGCTTTCTCAGCGTCGTCAGGGTCGGCGGAGCGACCTACAGCTGCAGCCCGATGGGCGGCGCGACCTTCGGCACCGAGGACCGAGCGCTGATCGATCAGATGATCCGCGCCTGCCAATCTCTCGCCAAGAAGGGATAACCGGCCCGCCGCCGCTCGACTGTGAGTCGTGGCCGCTAGCGTCCTCTCTCTGCCGCCAATCCTGCTGGCAAGGGTGGCCGCCACGGGGTCGCCCGCCGGCACTGGCCGGGTCAGAGCAACCGGATGCTCGCGAGGATATGCTCGCAAAGGATTCCGAAGAAAACAGCGTCCGACTTCGCGCTCGTGCAGAGCGCCAGGTAGCCCATCTGCCCTCGGTGAATCAGCTCGGCGTACCCGATAATCGTCACTCCCTTGCTGTTCGTGAATGCGAAACGCTCGGTGCTCGCCGGAACGTTCCCCAAGGTGGTCGAGGCGATCCGCTGACACGTCTTGCGGAACACCGGAAAGTGCTTCGGTGTGCTAGTGCAGATCACGACTACCGTGCGGTTCCCGGTAACCATGCCAAATTGGAGCGCTTTTCGAGAGTTATTGCCCGCCTTGAGCGAAAATACCGCCCAGCGCGCGGTTAGGCCATCGATGGTCAGCGTGCCCCGCTCGTCCGGGCATGCGACGCATCAGCAGGGTCAATCCTCCCACGTCTATGCCGAAGAACGCAATCGCCACATCGTCATGTAGCCGATCGCCATCGTACGGCGACAGAGGACGACAGCATCGCGACCTCCCGAGCGAGATGAACGCCAGCGGGCCCCCCGGCGCACCGCTGCACACACGTGTGCGGGTTGACCTGCCGCGTCGAGCCGCGCTATAGTCGACTCCACATCCACCTCGAATGGGTCAACTCGATGCGGATACTACGGATAGTTGTCGTGCTCAGCCTCGTTTCGCTCGCCGCGTGCAGTGGAGGCGCGGGCGACCCCGACGCCTCGGTCGGAGACACCGGCGGCCTCGACGATCAAACCACGGGGGAGACGCTGCTTCCGGATCAACAGAGCCCCGACGGCAACACGCCGGACGTCGAGTTGGCGAGCTGCGGCAGCACCTCGCTGAACGTCGGGACGGTGTCCCAGGTGGTCGAGCCGCAAGGTGGTACGCTGACGAGCGATGGCGTCGTATTCGTCATTCCGGCCGGGGCGTTGACGGAAGCCAAGACGATCACCCTGCGACAGCTCGCTGACACGGTCTGTCCCCCGGGGGTCTATCGAGTGGGGCCGACGATCGAGGTCAGCGCCGGCGAGGAGCACACGCTCTTCAAGAAGCTCTCGTCCCTCACCCTGCCCTACGAGGAAGGCCGGATTCCGTCGGGCCGCAGCGAGAGCGAGATCGTCGTCTTCTTCGCTCACAGCGAAGCGGGACCGTGGCGTCCTCTGCCGAGCAAGCTCGACGCGACCGGGAATCTGATCGGGATCGAGGTGCCGCACTTGACCCTCTACATGCCGGGCATCCCCGTCGAGACGCCAGGCGTCTTCCTGCCGATCCCGACGCGGGTCTACCTCGACTTCGACGTCCCCAACCTCAGCTCGAGCATCCAGACGCCGGGACTGACGCTCTCGGAGAGCGGTCAGCCGGTCGCCACCTTCGAGCTTTCGCTGCAGAGCGAGGTGCTGATCAGCGGTCTGAGTGGGAGCATGAAGAAGGTGTTGGCACGGGACGACGTCGTTCCCGGCGACCTCGGAACGCTGCAGCGGGTGTTCGAGGTCGTGACCAACGACGACGGCCTCTTCGCGCAAGTTCAGCTCGCCGAGGAGACGGCGCCGAGCGGCGTCGTCGCGCCGCCAGTCGTGCTCTTTCCCGCTCCCGGTCCGGCCCCCGGCACGAGCGCGAGCTTCACCAAGAGCATGTTCAATCCGCGGATCACACCCGACGGGCTGCGCGCCTTCAACACCTTCCTCGACGACGGTGTCGGCGCGATCTACGCCGGCAGCGACGGCAACTTGACGTTGGTCACCGCGGACGGCGCCGCGGTGCCGGGCGTCGACGGCGTCACGCTGAAGCGGCCCTTCGATGCGCTGGTGCTCAACGCCAAGGGCCACGTCGCCTTCACCGCGAGGCTCGAGGGCAGCGGCGTGACGAGCGGCGACAACGCGGCGATCTTCTTCTGGGATGGCGATGCCCTGCAGCTCGTCGCTCGGAAAGGCGCGACGCTCGACGGCAAGACCTTCACGATGCCGTCGCCCCAGGCGGGCCTGCAGATCAACGCCGCCGATCGGGTCGCGTTCGTCGACGACAACGGGATCTGGCTTTGGGACGCGATCAACGGAGCCAAGCTCGTGGTCGCCGTCGGCAGCCTCGTGGACGCGGCGACGATCACCGCGATCTCGCCGCTGCAGCAGCCGTCCCTCAACGACGCGGGACAGGTCGCGTTTCGCGCGACGCTCGACGACTCGACCGATGCGGTTCTGCTGCTCGAAAGCGACGCGAGCGTGACCCTCGTAGCGAAGACGGGCGATAGCGTCGCCGGACATCCCGACGGCGCGACGCTCAAGACCCTCCTGCGCGACCCGGAGCTGAACCAACTGGGGCAGGTGGTCTTCAGCGGCACCGTGCCCTTCGGCGATCCGTTGACCCCGACGCGCCAAGCCACGTTCGTCACCGATCTGAGCGGCACCCCGCGCCTGCTGTTTCAGGCTGGCGCGATGCTCTGGATCGGGCCCGACGAGCTGCGCCTGATCCACGAGATCGCAAATCCGCTGCGGCTGCTCGGACGGACCAGCGGCGGCGCGAGCATCATCACCAACCAAGGAGAGGTCGGCGTGGTGATCCGCTTCGACGGTCCCGGCGGCCCGCTCGCCATCGTCCTCAGCCGCGCGCCGCAGTGAGCGCCTCGAAGCTCTCGGGGCTCGCGTCGCACCTCCCGTCACAGAGTGAGACCACGCGTCCTGCCGAACGTCGCCGCTGCGCTCGCACGAGGGCGTCCCACCCCAGCCCGACCTGTGGCAATCTGTCCCCGACGTTCACCTCGATCCGTCTCTCATCGCCGGTATCGCAGCGATGAGACGGGGGTTTGCCAACCCTTCCGCGGTACGTCGGACTCGACCAGGCTGACCCGCCGGCCCGCTGCTCGCGTCTCGTCGCTGCACCTCGTCGAAAGGCGCACGGCCGCGCCCAGAGCGGCCGGCATACCTTGGCATAGTAGTTGCCGTGGCATCGCCTGGCAGTCCAACAACCCGGCCCAAGGCGGGCTGCCCAAGCGCGTCGCGGACGAGCTATCGTGCGTGCTCCCGTCTGCGGCGAAGCTGCATCGACCTAGTGAGCGAGCCGGGGAGGCGATCGGAATGCAGGGAACGCGGGCCAACAAGACGCCGTACATCTGGCTACTCACAATTTGCGCGCTGTGTCCGGGCGTGATCGGGTGCGCAATGACCCCGCCCATCGAGACACCGATTCAACGGCTTGAATTCTTGCGGACGAGCGTCGACACCTACCTCGAGCAATCGATGGGGTGCCACAGCCGCAAACCAACCCTGAAGCGATCGGAGAAAAAGAGCGATCGGTGGTACGACGATTACGCGGTCGAGGGCTGGCGCATCGGGCTACGCCCGCGTTGACCGGCTGGGGGGCAGCCCGCTGCGGATCGATGGCCGCGAGCGATGGATCCTGCGGACAAAATCGGGTCACTTGATCCAAGCACCCGAAAATTGTCCGCTATTCACGGCCTATTTGTTCGAAACCGGACAGAAACCGGACAGAAACCGGGGTTCTGTGACGTTTGGCGACAATTTTGTCCGCGCGATCGCGAAAAGACGGACAAAAATGGCGGACTTGGATCAGGTGACCCGATTTTGTCCGAAATCTGGACAAAAAGCGGGGGCCTACGTAGACGTGAGCGGCGTTTGTCCGGGGACCCTTCGAGCCTCCGAGTCGGGTGGGCCAAAATCCGCCCGCTCGAGCAGACGTAGTCGGATTTTGTCCTGGGCGCTCGTCGCCGCGCCTCGGGATGGCCAACAGACCGCGCCGGGCGCGGGCAGAGGCGCGGGCAGAGGCGCGGGCAGAGGCGCGGGCAGAGGCACGGGAGCGGGACGCGCGGGCAGAGGCGCGGGCAGAGGCACGGGCGCGGGCAGAGGCGCGGGCAGAGGCCGCGCGTCGATGGCCACGGGAAGCGGTGCGCCGGTTTGGGGGGCGACAGGGGTGGCATCGATCTTGCTCGTTACGGGGGACCTAGGGTCATGGGACCCCCATGGTGTGGAGCGGAGGGGACGATGAGACGGCGGGAATGCCCATCTGGTGGCGGGGTTGGCGCTGATGTTGGCGCATTGCGGGACGGGCTACGCCTGCATCCCCGGAGGCGCGCCGTGCTAGCCGATCGTGCCATGTCGACAGAGCGGCTTTACCTGGCGCTGCTCATCTGGGTCGCGATGGCGCTCACCCTTGGGAGCGCACGCGCCAAGACGCCGCGCTGCACGGCGAGCCTCTGCGCCCAGTGTCCATGCAAGCGCGTCGAGGGGCGCTGTCGCCCAACGTCCGTGCGCTTCTGCGGAAAGGCGCAGGATCCCGCGACGCACACGATCACCTGCTACAAGGGTCGCGTCGGGTCGCAAATACGGCGTAGCGTGTTCGACCTGCGCCCCCTCGCCTGCTTGACCGAGCTGCGCAAGCTGACCCTCGTCTCGGGCGAGCTCGAGTTCATTCTGACGCTGCGCATCGACGACCTTGGCCCGCTCGCCAAGCTGCGCCGCCTCGAGGTGGTGCGCCTCGGCCACACGACCGTGCACGACCTGCGCCCGCTAGCGAACCTCGTCGCCTTGCGCCGGCTCTCGCTGCACTCTAGCCCGGTACGTGACCTGCAGCCGCTGGCCCGGCTCGTTCGCCTCGAGCATCTCGACCTGAGCTGCACGTCGGTCAGTGACCTGCGCCCGCTGGCCAACTTGCAACGTCTCGAGCGCCTCGACCTGACGCGCACGCAGGTCCGCGATCTTCGCCCCCTCTATGGCCTGCGCCGTCTCGTCTGGCTCGGCCTCAGCGCCAAGGGGCCGATCTCAGCCAGCCAACGCGCCGAGCTGCAACGCCATCGGCCGAAGCTCACGATCAGCGTGGGCCGCCACTACTGAGCCGTATTCACGGCGGCAGGCGTCGGTACAATGGACGACGTGAACGATCGAATCTCGAGGTTGGCTCGTGAGAACGAGACGCGTCGCGCGACGCAGCGGAAGCGTTGCGCCCGCCCATGAGCGAGCGGGCGCTCTGATGCTTACTGCAGGCTCAGCGGTAGCGCGATGGTGCTGGGTAGTCCGAGCGCGGCCTTGGTGATCGTCACCAGTTGCCAACCGGACCGGAGCCCGCTGGAGCCTCCGCAGGTCGGATTGTCGATCGTCGCGGCGGTGAAACAGACGGCGACGGAGTAACCGTTGGTGACCGAGGCCATCGTCATGTAGGAGTTCTTCGATCCAGACCAGACGACCTGCTTCCCGAACGTCTTGCCGCCGACATACCCCGCCTGATCGGGATAACAACCCCAACCATCGTTGAGGTACGCCGTGCCCGTACAATTGGAGCCTGTGTAGTAGATTTGCCCCGGCGGGGTCGTGCCATCCCAATTGAACGAGACGATGTACCCCGTCGAGGTCTTGACCGTGACGCCGTAGCCATCGGCGCTGAGCACATTACCCAACGTGACGTTGTTGCCGTCTTTGAGCACGGTCCCGCCACCGGTCCCCGCGGGCCCTGGATCGCCCTGGTCACCCTTGTCGCCCTTGTCGCCCTTGTCACCCTTGAGGCCGTTGGCGCCATTGCAGATATAGACGGTGGTCACGTTGGTGTCGGGGATACCATTGCCGGTGGTGTCCGTGCCGGTCTTGACCTGGTAGCCGGCGATTCCGCTCGGGCAGTTGGTCCCGTTCCCCGTGATCGCGGTGACCTGGACGGCACCGTTATCGCCGGTATCTCCCGTGTCGCCCTTGTCGCCCTTGTCGCCCTTGTCACCCTTGAGACCGTTGCAGATGTAGCTCGTCACCGTATCGGTGTCAGGCTTGCCATCGCCGGTGGTGTCGGTGCCGGTCTTGATCTGGTAGCCGGTGACGCCGACTGGGCAGCCGTTGGAGCCGTTGCCCGTGATGCCGGTGACCTCGACCGCCGCGTTGAACCCGCTATCGCCCTTGTCACCCTTGTCACCGGTGTCGCCCTTGTCACCCTTGTCACCGTTGCAGGCATAGCTCATCGTGATGTCGGTGTCGGGCTTGCCGTCGCCGGTCGTGTCGGTGCCGGCCTTGATTTGATAGCCTGCGAGGCCAGCGGGGCAGCCGTTGGTACCGTCACCGACGATGCTGGTCACCTCGACCGCCGCGTTGTATCCGGTGTCGCCCTTGTCGCCCTGGTCGCCTTTGTCGCCCTTGACGCCGTTGCAGATGTAGCTCGTAGAGACGTCGGTGTCGGGTTTACCGTCGCCAGTCGTGTCGCTGCCGGTTTTGATCTCGTAGCCGGGGATACCGCTTGGACAGCCGTTGCTTCCATCGCCGACGATGGTGCTGACTTCGACCGCCGCGTTGTAGCCTGTATCGCCCTGGTCGCCCTTGTCGCCCTGGTCGCCTTTGTCGCCTTTGTCACCCTTGCAGATGTAGCTCGTGACAACGTTCATGTCTGGCTTGCCGTCGCCCGTCGTATCGCTGCCGGTCTCGATTTTGTACCCCGGGATGCCCGTCGGACAGTCGGTCCCGCTGCCGGTGATGCTGGTCACGGCGACCGCGCCGTTGGCGCCCGTATCACCGGTCTCGCCCTTGAGGCCGTTGCAGATGTAACTCGTCTTCTGCACCTCGCCAGCATCCAAGACGTTGTCGTCATTCATGTCGACGCCGGCGACGACCTTCTTACCGCCGCTCTCGCAGTTCGCGCCTACCGGCTCGTCGGTGACGTTCACCAAGCTCAGGTGCCCGTTGATGCCCTGCTCGCCGTCCTTGCCGTTGCAGATGTAGGACGTCGATCGCACTTCACCGGGATCGAGGGTGCCGTTGTGGTTGATGTCCGCCCCGAGCTCGAGCTTGAACCCTCCGGCGGCGCAATTGGCGCCCACGCCCTCGTCGTAGACGTTGACCAGCGCCTCTTCTAAGAGGGAACCATACACGTTGGGCGTCTGCGCCGTGCAACCGAATAGCGCGAACCCGGACAGCGTGGCTGCGACGAAAACCGAGAGAATAATGTTGATAGCTCGACCCACTGGCATTTCCTTCTCCTTTATAGAGACATATGTAGGGACAATCACTTCGATCTTTGGATTGACGAGCGACGCTCCAGGTGGAAAGAGACCCCATCTGAGCGGTGAGCTCGTCGCGTCGATCGCGGCCATGCAAATAGTACCAAATGATAGCAAGCGAAAGTGCGCAGAGCAACAGCGCCGCGTCATTTCTCGATCACGATCATCTCCACGCGGCGGTTCTTCGCGTGTGCCGACGGCGTATTCCCCTTCACCAGCGGGCGCTCGAAACCGTAGCCCTCGTGGATCAAGCGACTGGCGGAAATTCCGTGAACCTGCACCAACCGATCATAGACCGTCTTGGCGCGCGCCTTCGACAGCGCCATATTCACCTTCGCCGAGCTCACTTTGCTCGTATGGCCCTCGATGCGCACACGGATCTCCGGATGCTCCTTGAGCAACTTCGCAATCTCGGCGATCACCGGGAGGGACGCCTTGAGCAACTCGTGACTCCCCGTCTTGAAGAAGATTCGGCGCGTCAAACCGGCGAGCTTCGCCACCGGGCAGCCGTGGTTAGACGGCGGCCCCTTCACGTTCGGGCACTTGTCGAGGTTGTCGGGGACGCCGTCGCCATCGCGGTCACCCCAGGGGCAGCCATGGTTGGCGCGCGGTCCCGGTTGGTCGGGGCACTTGTCCTCGTTGTCGAGCACGCCGTCCTTGTCCTTGTCACCCCAGGGGCAGCCATGGTTCGCGCGCGGTCCCGGTTGGTCGGGGCACCTGTCCTCGTTGTCGAGCACGCCGTCCTTGTCTTTGTCACCCCAGGGACAGCCCCGGTTGGCGATGGGACCCGGCGTGTCGGGGCAGCGATCACGGCGATCGGCCACACCGTCCCCGTCGCGATCGCCCACCTCGTTGGTGTAGCGCACGCCTACGAATACACGGGGAATCGGTCCGCCCAAGCTGCTCCCGACGCCGACACTGGCGCCGCCAAGGACGTGCAACCCAAAGCTGCTCTTCCAGATCACGCCCAGTCCGGTCTCGATCGGCGACTGGTCGAGGCGCTGGAAGAAGCGGCTGAACGGCGTCATCGCCGTCAACTCTCCGAAAAGCGTCAACCCCGGCTTCCGAAAGGTGTAACCCAGGCCGAGATTGGCATAAAAATCATGGGTATAGCTCAGGTTCGGCTGGGAGTTCGCCGACAGCCGGAAGATGCCGCCGATATTGACCGAGGCGTAGAGCACACCGTCGTAGCTGAAGTTCAGCGTCGGCGTGATTGTAACGTTCGGATCGCCGATCGCCGTCCTCGGATCGGCGGTGGGGAAGCTCGCGCCCAGCTTGAAGTTGAGGCCCATGTCCCTGAACTTCTCCGGCTGCAGGATGCGCACCTTGGCGTAGAATGTCACGTCGCCGAGCAACCAGCTCTTGCGGATGCGCTCTTGGGGCGTCTGGATCGTGAATCCGTTCTGATACAGCGTCGTCGGGACGTTCAAGCCGAGCTCGACCCAGTCGAACAGACCGAGGGCAAACCCCAGATCCGCCGAGAGCCGGTCCGAGACCAGCCAACGATCGCCGTTGAGGGCATCCTCCACCCGCACGGGTTGGCTCGCCCAGTTGAAATGCAGCGAGACGGTCCACTTGAGGTGGCGCAGAATATCGCCGCTCTCGTTCGTCACGAGCCCCTTGCCGTTGAGGGACGGCTTGTAGAGCTGCGTGTTGATGTTCGGTTTTGGCAAGCCCGCTAGCGCCAATGCCGGCAGGGCGAGCAGGAAGATAACAACAGCCAACGGAAGAACCCACAATCGACGTTTCATGTACCCTCAACAGTGCAGTTCGCGAACAGTCATTCGGTTTCGATCGTCATCGCCGCGCGATTTCGGAGCCACGACTTTTGCGTTTGAGGACTATACATGAGGGGGCGAGATTTATCAATTGTCCATCCCGATCGCGAGACGCGTCGACGAGGGTAACCGATGGCGCAGGAGCAGCGAGCACGATGAGCGATCCTGGGTCGATCGCGATCGGAGGACGAGGGACTCAGGAGTGGGCGTCGGCCATCTGGGGCGACGCGCCGCGCTCGCGATGCGGCGCGGGCGCATAGTCGTCGGGCCAGAAGCGCAGGCTCCATTTCCGGTAGGCGATCAACGGGCCGTCGTCTTTGAGGGGTTTGGGGTTCGCGAGAAACTTGCGGTGCGTCCAGATGATCTCGTCGCCGTCGAAGTCGTTGGTCGCAACCCAGAGGAACAGGCGCGCCATCACGTCTTCGATGCCCTGGCCCGTGATCGTGCGCAGCAGCCTGTTCGGGGCCCAATCGTAGGCCTTCTTGACCGAGCTGACGACGCGAATCCGACAGTCGGTCTCATTCGTCGGGGTGATCAGGATCACGCTCATCACCGTCGCCCCGCCGAGCATCGGCACGCTGGCGCGGGAGATCGCGATCCCCGGGCCCCAGACCGCGATGTCGAAGAGATAATCCGAGCCGAAAAACTGGCCGATCCGTCGCACCGCGTCGAAACGGCTCTGGGCGCCGAAGGTCCACTTCATGTTCAGGAGCGCTGAGAACGCGCCGTTCTCGTCCTCCCCCGGGGCCCGGATCACTTCGTTGAGCTCCCAGAAATGGACGGCGTAGAAGTGCTGAACGTCGACGATGTTCTCGGTGGGAAAGAAGAGGTTCGTCGGCGCCAAGATGCGCCCTTCGTTGGTCACCGCGGGCGTCCAGCCGTCGAAATCCATGTTCGTGAAGACCAGCTCCCGCGTCGGCTTCGTGCGATCGGCGCCGTGCCAGATGAAGATCGACGAGAGCGTCTCGCGCACCGTCCACGGGGTCGTCTTGAGGTGCCGGAGCCCCCCGGTGTCCTTGACGAAGTCTCCCTTGACGCACTGCCCGTTCTTGTCGAAGTGCAGGCCGTGAAACGGGCAGCGGATGCAGCCATCGACGACGTGAACGCCGTGCGCCAGGCCGTGGCCCAGGTGCCCGCCGAAGTGCGGACAGTGTGCGTCGAGTACGACGACCTGGTCATTCTCGTCCCGAAAGGCGACGAGCTCGTGGCCCATGAAGGTGAAGTTGGTCACCCGCCCCTTGACGACCTCTTCGGAGCGAAGCGGCGAAAACCAATCATACGCATAGTGCGGCGGCTCGAGCATGTATCGTTGCATCTCTCCTCCAACGCAAGTCCGGCGCGATCATAGTCGATTGTGTCCCCCGAGTCCACCCCGCAGTGACGGAGGGCACGACGGACCTCCCGCCGCCGGATGGCCCTAGTCGGCTCGCTGGCGGCATTGCACGGGCTGACGAGGTCGGAGAGCCTCGACATCTCGGGCGCGAAGGTCAAAGACCTGCGGCGAGCAGTCACGCCGCGCGACCTGTTTGGCGCAAGACCAGGAGCGGTGGCAGCATCACGAGCAGCGTCGGTAGGTTGACCATCAACAGGTTGAACCAGGCCCGATGATAGGCGGTGACGCTCGAGTCGACGATGAACCAGGCGAGGAGCGAGGCGATGCTGGCGTCGATCGCCCAACGCTCGCCGCGACGGATCGGGTAGCGGGCGAGATAGGCCAAGGCGACGAACTGGCCGGCGATCGTCCCGCCGAGGGGGACGAAGGCAAAGCGCTGAAACGCCACGGCAATCGCGGGAAGCTCGTCGCTGGCGAAAAATCGTTGCGCCAACGCGCGGTTGTAGAAGCCGAAGAGCGCCGTGTGGCTCGACGTCGCCGAGACGAGGCCGAAGAGGGTGAAGGCAACGCAAGCGGAGAAGAGCCAGTGGTGCCAGAACGCCTGCTCGCGAGGGATCGCCGGCGCCGCCTCGACGACGTCGAGCTCTCCACGGGCAAGGATCAGGAGCGTGCCGACGCTGACCAGTGGCATCAGGTCGATCAGATAGATGTTGAACCAGGCGCCGTGGACCGCCGAGAGCGTCGACTCGATCGCGAACCAGAGCAGCAGGCTCGCCGTCGCCCCGCGCCAGGCCCAACGCTCGCGGTGACGGAAGCCGACGACCACGAGCGCCGCGACAGCG
>JAGQJP010000171.1 GCA_020430585.1 Myxococcales bacterium
CCCGCTGGTGAAGACTCGCGCGTCGATCGTCTCGCCCTTCGCCGACGTCACGGGAACCGTCCGCGTCGACGAGACCGAGCACGACTTCGATGGCGCCAACGCAATACTGATGCACATCTGGGGCACCGAGCGGGCGCGGAAGCTGATCTGGTGCTACGTTCCAGCCTTCGACGAACCACACGTACACTGGGGGCTCGACTTCGTCAGCGTGAAAGCCGATCGCCTCGCCCCATGGCTGACGACGGCCGTCTTACGACGCGGGGACGAGCTGATCGCCGACCATCGTCCGTTGACGATGCTCCGTGGCCGCTCCGAGATCGCCTATCCCCGCTTCACCGCGAGCTGCGGGCTGAACGGCCAGCGCCTGCACATCGAGGCGCGCGCCGATCGCGACCAGGGCGCATCGTATCTCTATCCCGATCCCGGTGGCACGGCGCGCTTCGTGGTGCAGAGCGACGTCGGCAGCGTCACCTGCCGTTTGCAACGCCCGGGCGAGCCCGAGCTCCTTCTCCGCTCGTCCACCGCTGCCGTCGAGTTCCACGGCGTCGAGCCCTGGGACGCCCAACAGCCCCTCGCTCCGCCACCGCTCTGACCTAGCGCGCGACGGGCGGATCGACGGCGTCGGTGTCGTGGTGTGGTGACGTCGCGCCTGTCTGGATCAGCGCGGTGTGAAGACGAAGAGCTGGGCGCTCTCGCGGAGCGCCGTCTCCTCGCTGCGGACGACGTCGGAGAGAGAGGTCAGGCGGAAGGTGCAGGTGCGGTAGACCTCGCGGCCGGCGAGGACATCGAGGCCGACGTCGAGCTGGCAGAGCGTCTGATCGAATCGCAGATAGCGGTAGTGGGCGATCCGGCCGAAACTGCGGTCGTCGCTGAGGTACAGCTTGACCTCGCGCAAGCCACCGCGGCGACACGCCTTGACGCGGTCATCGATCGCGCCGAGCAGCGCGCTGTGACTGTAGTCGACCTGGCTTGCAGAGAAGAGTGTGAGCTGGCGCGCGCGGTCGCCAGCGTCGATCTCGGTCAGCAGCCGACGCAAACCGCTCTGGCCGTCGGGACGATCGACGAGGCCCTTGAGGGCGTAGCGGTCCACCACGGTCAGCGTGCGCGAGTGCTCCAACAGCGGGGCGAATCGTTCGCTCCAGACGTTCGCCACCAGGCTCTGCGCTTCGATCTCGCGCTCGCCGAGGCGCTCGGCGCGGCGAAACGCCTCGGCCTGATCCGCGCAGTCGAATCGACAGATCTCGACAGCCCCGTCGTCGAGGGCGATCGAAAAGGCGTCCTCGGGTACGCCGAGGACGTGGGCCCGCACCTCGTCGAAACAGAAGAGCTCGACGCCTCGGGCCAACGGCGCCAGCTCGGCGAGCGACTCGACGCGGCTCGGATCACCGTTTCGTGGGCTCGCGACCCGTCGTCGGCCACGCTTGAGAAGCTCTTGCCAGCGTTTTCGCAGCGCCTGGGGAAGATCGGTGAGGGCGGAAAAGACTGCGCTCTCCTCGAGGCTCGGGCCAAAGAGCACCAACACGCCGTAGCGCTGCCAGCAATCGAGCAGACGACGATGCGTCGCGATTCGCAACGGCAGCGGAAGCTCGCTCGCGCGAAGGGCGTCGGCGTCGACCGAGAACGAGACGAGGATCCCGCCGCTCATCGCTCAATCCTGCCCGAAGAGCTCGCGGAACCCTTCTTCGAAGAAGCCGTCGGGCCACTCGTCGAGGAACTCGCCGTCGTCGTCGAGGGCGAGCTGCAGCACGCGGCTGCCGTGACCGCTCGTCGGCTCGACGTAGAGCACCGAGACGTCCTCGGGAGCGATCCAACCCTGGCGGATCCGCTTCTGCAAGCGCAGCACGAGCGCCTCGGAGTGGGTCTCGGCGATCCACTGGTTGCGCGGGCGCCAGTCGATCCGTCGCTCCGCCGCAGGGATCAGCCCGGTCGTCTCGATCATCAGGTCGGCGACGTGGGCCTGGAGCCTCGGGTGGAGGTGGATCTCTGGCTGCTCGACGCAGATCGTGCGCCGGTTCGCGACCAACCCCTCGACGAGGATCGGCAACAGCTGTCCGACGCCGAAGCCGACGTCCGACGGGGCGACGCGCACGCCGACGCGGCGATCGATCAGATGAAGCGCGACTAGATCGCCGACGACCTCGTCGCCGACCGAGCGAATCTCGAGGCGATAGGGCATCTCGAAGCGGTCGAACCACTGGTTGACCCGGTCGGAGAGATCGCCCTCTCGCTCGTAGAGCAGCTGCGAGGTGTGCTCGCCGCGTGTGCCGACAGAGTCTCGCTGGCCGCCAGCGATTCGGTAGTGCCGCTCGGGATAGGAGCGCAACGGGCCGAGATAGCTCAAGGACGCCAGCGCATCGTAGATCTTCGCCGCCGCCTCGTCGATCGGCGCGCCCAGGTGCAGCGCCAGCTCTGCGGCGTGGGGCGTCGTCGCCTTCGAAAACTCGAAGAAGCGCGGCAGTCTCAGCTGAGAGGGCAACAGACCGACGGCGATCACCGTCGAGGCGGCGAGCATCTCGCCACAGCCGTCGATCGCGCGGCAGCTCGCCTCGAGCTCCCTTCGCAGCTCGGGATCGGCGATCGGCGCCGGGCTGATATCGTCGCTCGATGAGGCCCTCGGCAACCCTTCGCCGCCGGGCGCGCTCAGTCGGCTCTCGATCCAGCGCCTCACGTCGCGGAAATAGCTCGCGGCGGCGGCGTCGTCGGCGAAGCGAAAGGTCTGGTCCGACGAGGGGAGTCGGCGGCGCGTATTCACGTCGTCGGCGCAGCGCAAGAGCTCGAGGGCCAGCTGTTCGAGCCCGTTTCGACGATAGGCGACTCGGGTGAGCTCGCCGTTGTGGCGCCCGCTCTGGGTGTCTGCGAGGGGGGCGAACTGAAAGTCGGCGTCCAACCGTTCGTCAGGGCCGCCGCTCTCGTCGAGGGGCCGCAGGCTGAGACCGAGCTCGACGGCGCGGTCGTGATTATGGCGATGGACAAGGGAGCGCATGCTGCCGAGGTCGACGTAGCGCCCCTGTGGAATCAGACCCGTGCTCAGCGCGCCGTGTCCCTCGACCGATTGGCGCAAGAGCATCAGCGCCTGGATCAGCGATCTCTTCCCACTCGAGTTCGGCCCGAAGATCAGAGTGATCGGCGCAAGTGGGCAGACCTGTCCCGCGTCGAAGGGCTTGAAGTTCGCCGTTCGGAGCTCTAGCAACATATTCGGCCTCGCCTCTTCGTCAGAGCGTGATGCGTTGGACCCGCGACGGGATGATCGCCGAGGGGCGCCCCACGGAAACGAGCCAGCACTGGTGCGCCGCCCGCGTCATGCCGACGTGGAACGTATGGCGCGCCTCGGGAGTGTTCGGGTAGCTCTGGTCGTCGCAGTCGAGGAGCACGACGTAGTCGAACTCGAGCCCCTTGGACTGGCGGATATCGGTGACCTCGATCCCTGGGGCGAAGCTGAAGTCCTGATCGCGCACGCGGCGCAGGCGCGGAAGATCCGTCTTCTCGAGCAACGCATAGGCCTCATCGGCTTGTTCCGCGTAGCGCGCCAGAAGCGCCACGTTCGCCGCCGGCTCGTGGTCGACGAGATCCTTGAGGGCGTCGGAGAGGTAGGTCATCGCCTGGCCCTGGCTGCGAAACGAGAGCAGCTCGACGGGCGCGCCGCCGCGGGGCATCACGATCGTCGTCTCGCTCTCTTGCAGCGGCGCGACGATCTCCTGGGCGACGGACATGATCTCCGCCGTCGAGCGATAGGAGACGCGCAGCACCGCGCGGTGGACCTCTTCGAGATCGAGCATCCCGAGGGCGTGATCCCAGTCCTGGAAGTCGGAGTCGGCCATCAACATCTGCGCCGTGTCGCCCGCCAGGGTGACGGGGGTCCCGGGCTTCACCGTGTCGAGGAGCACGCGGATCTCGAGGGGGCTCAGGTCCTGGACCTCGTCGATCACCAGGTGGTGGTAGCGCAGCGGCCGAGTCTTCTGGTAGCAGAGCGGTCCCTTGAGCAGCTGGAACAGGCGGATCAGGATCGTGTCGTCCTCGACGTCGAGCGAGGGCACCTCGTGGTCCATCACGCCGCCATCCTCGTCGCGGTTGAAGTGTTGGCGCGTGCACCACTCGTGCACCTGATCCAGCTCGGACGAGCTGAAGGCCGTCGGCGCGTAGCTCGCGAACGCCTCGCCGAGCCAGCGGCGGTTGGTGAAGAGCTCGTCGAAGAGCTCGATCGGCTCGAGATCGGGGTGCAGCGCCGCCGCCTCGAGGAGGATCGGGATCAGCGCCGAGTGCAACTTGAGCCGCGTCACCAGCGCGGGCGTGTCTTCGTTGTATTCGTTGGGCAGATCGGGAAGATGGCGTCGACGCTGGGTGCGAATCCAGGCGTCGTAGGTCTCGACCTGCACACCCTCGACGCCGAGGGCTGGGAGCACCTGATCGATATAGCTCGCCAGCGCGCGGCTGAAGACCAAGACCAGCGTGCGGTTCGGCTTGAAGCGCCGCTCGTCGAGGAAGCTGAGATAGGCGACGCGGTGCAGCGCGACCGTCGTCTTGCCTGAGCCCGCGCTGCCCTGGACGACGATCACCCCGGAGTCGGGTCGCGTGATCAGCTCGTACTGCTCCGGGTCGAGGAGAGAGGCGATCTCGGGCAGGTGCTTGTCGATTCGCTCCTGTCGGATCGCGCCGAACGACGGGACGCCGCCGCGAATTCCGAGAAGCGGTCGGGTTCGGTCGGGTCGCGTCGCCGTGCCCGCGCCGCCACGCAGGGTCGGATCGTCGCAGGCCACGTCGATCCAGCCCGTGTCGGTCTTGACGAAGCTCTCGTCGCTCGTGCCGACGCGCAACAGCTCGCCGTCGACGATCGAGACCGTGCGTCGCGCCAAGACGTCCCCCGAGAGCTCGCGCCCCGCGACCTCGAGCTCGAAGTCATCGCCCTCGCGGCACTGATAGAAGACGCGAGCGATCGGCGCGTGGCGCCAGTCGACGATCGTCGCCCCGCGGCGGACGAAGGTCTGTCGTCCGATCATCACGTCGCGCACACGGCCATCTTCATACTCGAGGCGCATGTGACCGAAGTAGGGCGATCCCGCGTCGACCTTGGCCTCGAGGGAGCGGCTCTGTTGCTCCTTGAGATGCGAAATGCGGACCATCTGCTCGACGATCGAGGCCTGGTCCTCCACCAGTCGCTCTTCGGACAGGGCGTCGCGCAAGTGCAGCAGCTTGTGATCGTAGTCGACGACCGGGCCGCGGCCGGAGAAGCGCTCGATCGTCTCCTGAACGGTCGAAAGCAGCTCCTCTTCCTCTGCGACGGGCTCGGGACGCGCGCTGGAAGCGCTCTGTAGCATGTTCTCGCTCATAAGGAGATTTATGGTAAACAATCGCTGGGCCAATGCAAGCGAAGATTTACTCCCGGCCCCGCGCCAGTTGACATTTGTCGTTTGTGAAACCAGTATTAGGTTCATGTTCGATCGGATCAAACGGGCGCTCGCCGACCGACTGCCCTTGTTTCTCTTCGTCTTCGTCAACGCGATCCTGCAGACGCTCTTCTACTGGGTGCAGGCCGGTGAGCTGATCCGCGTCGTCAAGCCGCTGCCAAACTCTCGGGACGAGCTGCTGTTCTACAGCTACACCTGCACGCTCTTCATGGGGTTCGCCCTGTTGCTCTATCTGCTCTATCTCGCTAGCGTTTCGCTCGTACGGCGGCGCGGCTTCGATCGCGTCGCCCACGCCGCCGTGATCGGGATCGAGGCGCTGCTGGCGCTGCTGATCGTCGTCGACTACAAAGTCTATCTAACCCTCGGGATGCATCTGGACGCCGACTTCATCGTGCGCTCGATGCGCTCGCCCGGTTTTTTGGACAACGTGCGCCTTGGCTGGACGACCTGGCTCTCGATCGGTGGGGCTCTCGTGGCGGCGATAGGGCTACAGCTCGGCGTTTGGCGCCTCCTCGGCGAGGTGGAGCGGGCAACCGGCGCCGGCCGTTGGCGGGCGACGTGGATCGGCGCCGCGATCGCCTGCTGCGTGATCGTCCCCGCTGGCTGGAGCAGCGCCGACTATGGCCAGCGCGTCACCGACGAGGGGAGCCTGGTCACCGACGCGCTCCCGCTCTTCGGGCGCTTCGTCAATCCCGAGCGATTGCAGAACGTGCTGCGCCCGCTCTATCCGGCGCCGAATACACCGCTGCCGACGATTCGCCGCCCCAAACAGGTGATCTTCGTCCTGCTCGAGACCTTTCGCGCCGACAACATCACGCCGAGCCGCGCGCCGAATCTCTATCGCTTCGCCCAGCGCCCCGACGTCTTGACCTCGGCGCACCATTTCTCGGGCGGCCACACCACCGAATACGGAATGTTTGCTTCGCTCTATGGCGTCCACTCGTACCACTACTATCCCTTTCTCCAAGAGCAGCTGTCGCCCTTTCCGCTGCGCGTGCTGAAAGCCAACGGCTATCGACTCGGGCAGAGCTCGTCGTCGTCGGTGCGCAGCTGGTTCATGGGCCGCTTCATGTTCACCCTCTTCGACGAGTGGCGCGAATTCACCGAGGGGCGCACCGACGAGAACGACGAGCGCCAGCTCGCCTTCGCCAGGCGCTTTCGCGACGCTCGCCGCGCCGACAAGAAGCCGGGGTTCCTGCACATCTTCTTCACCGCGACGCATCACAACTACATCTATCCGAAGGCCTTCGAGCGCCATCGCCCCGTGCTGCCCGAGGACTACAACCACCTGATGGGCGACTCCAAGCTCCTCGAGCACAAAGAGAAAATCGTCAATCGCTACCGCAACAGCGTGCTCTACGTCGACTCGCTCCTCGGCCGCCTCTTCGCGCTCTACCACGACGAGATCGAGCGCGGCGAGGTGCTGATCGTAGTCACCGGCGATCACGGCGAAGAGTTCTGGGAGCACGGCTTGATGGGCCACGGCTCGACACGCTTCGTGAACCAGCGGATCCAGGTCCCGCTCTTGATGCTGCTCCCCGGCCAGGCGCGGCGCCGCGTCTTTCTCTCGGGCCACCCGGACATCTGGCCGACTCTCTTCGACGCCCTCGGCCTCGCCGACCGTCTGCCCCCGTCGCGCTACTCGAATGGCCGCTCGCTCTTGCGCCCATTGCCCGCCGATCGCTACGTCGTCGTCTCGGGCACGGGGTTTCCCTACAGCAACCGTCGCGTCTGCCTGATCACGCCGAGGCACAAGCTCTGGCTGGTGAAGAGCTCTCTCAAGCTCGATCGCTTCTCGATCATGCGCCAGAGCGACCTCGACGACCGGCCCCTCGAGTGGCCGCGGTCCGAGATCGACGCGCTCCTGGGCCGCTTCGTTTCCGATCTGCAGCGCTTCCTTCGCGAGGGCGAGCGCTGAGCGCCGCCGTCGGTCCGTCGGTACGATTCGCCGCTTGACACGGCGGCGCCTGGCGAGGCACGATCGCCCCAGATGAGATCGATTTCGCTTACCATTATCGCGTTGCAACTCCTCGCGATCCTGCACGCCGCCCACGAGCACTCGGACGCAGCGCCGGACCCGGCGGTCACCACCAGCGTCGTCGCCGAGTCGCATTGTCCCGATCCGATCGGGCC
>JAGQJP010000172.1 GCA_020430585.1 Myxococcales bacterium
CTCGACGGCCTCGGCCAGCGGCCGAGAGTCGGTGCGGTAGAGCGCGAGCGCCTCGTCGTCAGCGGCCCCGCGACGGGCCGTTCCCACGATCGCTGTCGCTCGTCGCCCGAGGCCCCGTCTGCGGTGCGTCAGGGGAGCGCCTTGACGCTCGTGACGCTCGAGCGAACGAGGTCGAGGGTGACGCTCTTCTTGTGGCAGATGTCGATCACCGCTGTTTTTCCCGTCTGACCTTCCCGAACACCACCAATCCAACGGCAGGGGCAGCAGATCGGCGTGAACGCCTTGGAGAGCTGCCTCAGGTTGCCGATCGATTTGCGGAGGTCGATCGTCGTCTGCAAGACTCCGGCGAAATCGTAGATCTTCACCTCACCGAGGGAGGAACAGGCGTCACCATAGCCGCCGAGGAAGAGCACCCTCGCCGCGTTCTTGGCGATGAACACGCGCGAGGCGATCTCGTAGGATCCGCTCCAGGTGCGTGTCGTCTTGCCGTCGTTGAGGGTGATCGTGTGCACGCTGTACCCTCGGTGTGTCATCGTCAGCGTCACGCTCTTGGAGGCGTCCCGAACGATCTGGACCGCCTTCGGGGGAGCCGGCTTGAAGGCCAACGCGGTCGCTGAGAGGAGCATCAGGCTCAGAAAGGCGAACAGGGCTGTGCGGATCATGGTACCTCCGTATGCGTGGTGTGGTGCGCGACCGCCATCGCGACTGCCGAAACGTGCGGCCGGCTCGTTAGCTCTCGATCTGCAAATCGTGCCGCAGCTGGGCCAGGCCCGCCGCAACCTCGGAGAAGTCTCGAAGCAGTGGCTCGAGCTCGCGCGCCTCTTTCTCGACGTGCTCGTAGAACGCCGCGATGTCGCGCTCGATGTCCTCGTAGATCACCTGTAGCTCGGCGGCGAGGTTCTCGCGCAGGTCGCTCTCGAACGGCTCGCGCGCGCCCTCCAGTCGCCGTCGAAACTCGCGGATGATGCTGCCGCGCTTGAAGATCAACACGCCGCTCGCCAGCAGTACGCCGACACCGGTCAACACGCCGCCGGTCACGTCCAGGAGCGTTACGTTCGTCACCGCCATGATGATCGCGCCGACGACCGCCAACGCCCCTCCGCTGAGCGCTTTGGGGGCGATTCCGCTAGTCGACTTGATCAGCGCGGTGAGGAAGCTGTCGTCTTGCAGGAGGTGGGCGATCTTGCTGCGCACGTCGCCGATGATCCGCTCGCGGCGTTCGGCGATGCGGGCCAGCGTCTCGCTGTCACGGAAGGGACCGAAGCTGCCCTTCTCCAGCTCCTCGAGCAGGGTGCGCAGCAGCTGCCGGATGCCCTCGACGAAGTGCTGCGCACCGTCGTGGGCGATCTCTTCGAGGGTCGTCTGCAGCCGCTCGTCGAGCCGTTTCTGCAGCTGGTCCAGCCACTCCTTCACCGAGGCGCTCTTGCGCGAGAAGAGCGAGCGGAACGATTTCTTCACCAGGACGAAGAACGAGAGCCCATCGCGAAACTCCGCCGTCGCTTCGGCGGCGATCCGATCGTAGGAGGCGATGAGCCGATCGGCGAGGGAGCGCACCTCGTGATGCGAGCGCTTCTTGCCCGC
>JAGQJP010000173.1 GCA_020430585.1 Myxococcales bacterium
AAGGTCGCCTTTCGAATCGCCGATCGCACCAGCGCCTCGTCGGGTTCCGCGCCATCGAGCACGAGCTCGAGCAGCTCGTCATCGTGATCGGCGGCGAGATCGAGGAGCTCACGACGCGCCAGCGCGACCTCTTCACTGTGCGCCGAGGGGATCGGACCACGAGAGAGCTGGGCGCCGAGCGAGTCGGAGTCGAAGGTGATCGTCTCGAGGCTGATGAGGTCGATCAGCCCCTCGTACGCTTCCTCGACGCCGAGCGGAAGAAACAGAACCGCAGGTCTTGCGTTCAGTCGGTCGCGAACCATCCCGACGACGCGATGAAAATCGGCACCGATCCGGTCCATCTTATTAATGAACGCGATACGCGGTACCGAATAGCGATCCGCCTGGCGCCAAACGGTCTCGGATTGCGGCTCGACACCGCCTACGGAACAGAAGATGGCGACCACACCGTCCAAGACGCGCAGGCTGCGCTCGACCTCGATCGTGAAGTCGACGTGACCCGGCGTATCGATAATGTTGATCTGGTGCTCCCGCCAGTAGCAGGTGGTCGCCGCCGATGTGATCGTGATGCCGCGCTCTTGCTCCTGCTCCATCCAGTCCATGGTGGCCGTGCCCTCATGGACCTCACCTAGACGATGGGAAACTCCGGTGTAATAGAGGATGCGCTCGGTGGTCGTCGTCTTGCCCGCGTCGATGTGCGCCACGATCCCGATGTTGCGTATGTTCCGTATCGCTTCCACAGCAGCCACAGAGACAAGACCCGGATCTTGCGCATTCTGTCGTCGTCGTTCGGGCCGACGTCGGGGGAGGATCTACCAGCGGTAGTGGGCAAAGGCTTTGTTCGCCTCGGCCATGCGGTGCGTGTCTTCGCGCTTCTTGATCGTCGCGCCCTTGTTGCCGGAGGCGTCGAGCAGCTCGCCGGCCAACTTCTCGGTCATCGACTTCTCGTTGCGCTTCTTGGCGAAGCTGATCAACCAACGCATCGCGAGGGAGAGCTTGCGGTCGGCGCGCACTTCGACGGGGACCTGATAGGTCGAGCCACCGACGCGGCGCGATTTGACCTCGACCTGCGGTTTGGCGTTCTCGATCGCGCGTTTGAAGAGCTTGAGCCCCTCTTCTTTACCGCGCTGCTCCAGGAGCTCGATCGAATCGTAGAAGATCCGCTCGGCGACGGAGCGCTTGCCTTCGCGCATGATCATGCTGATCATCTTCGCCGCAACCCAATCGTTGAACTTCGGATCCGGCTCGACATGGCGTTTCTGAACTATGTGTTTACGAGGCATTTATTTCACCACTGGCTGAAGGCTATTTGCCTTTCTTCGTCCCGTATTTGGAGCGCCCCTGACGTCGGCTCGTCACGCCGAGCGTATCCAGGGTACCGCGAACGATGTGATACCGGACACCCGGCAGGTCCTTGACCCGGCCCCCGCGAATCAGCACCAGGGAGTGCTCTTGCAGGTTGTGACCCTCCCCGGGGATGTAGCTCGTCACTTCGATCCCATTTGTCAGGCGAACACGAGCGATCTTGCGAAGGGCCGAGTTCGGCTTCTTCGGAGTCGTCGTATAGACGCGAACGCAGACACCACGCTTTTGCGGGCAGCTCTCGAGCGCAGGAGCCGTCGACTTCTTGATCTTGGCTTTCCTGGGCTTGCGCACTAGTTGATTGATCGTCGGCATTTGCTTTCCATCTTCCCTTTGTAAATCAACAACTCAAACGTGGCGTAACGCGATCCTCGCCTGAGGAATGTGCATTATAAGAAATGCATTCCCGCTGTCAAGCGCTTTTTTCCCGGCGCAGGCCCGATTTTGCTGGCCCTCCGCCGCCTACCCGCGCCCGGCGATCGGACTCGGCGATGCCTCGTCAGGAGGCGAGCGCCGTGGCGTGCGCCTCTTCGTCTTCGTCGCCGGTGACGTGCAAACCGATCTTCGAGTAGTTCGGGAAACCGGTACCAGCGGGGATTAGCCGCCCCATCAGCACGTTCTCTTTGAGCCCCTGCAGGTTGTCCACCTTGCCGCAGATGCTCGCTTCGGTCAGCACTTTGGTCGTCTCTTGGAACGACGAGGCCGAGAGGAAGCTCTCGGTGGAGAGCGACGCTTTCGTGATCCCGAGCAGCAGCGGCTCACCGATCGCCGGACGGCCGCCCTCACGCATCACGCGTTCGTTCTCTTCCTCGAAGACCCACTTCTCGACCTGTTGATCGATCAGGAAGTTGGTGTCGCCCACTTCGCGAATCCGGACCCAGCGCAGCATCTGGCGCACGATGATCTCGATGTGCTTGTCGTGAATCCCCACGCCCTGCAGACGGTAGACCTGCTGGATCTCGTCGACGAGGTATTTCGCCAGCTCTTTCTCCCCGAGCACCTTGAGGATGTCGTGGGGGTTCGACGAGCCGTCCATCAGCGGCTCGCCTGCGCGAACGAAGTCTCCTTCGTGCACGCTGATGTGCTTCCCTTTCGGGATCAGATACTCTTTTGGCTCACCGAGCTCGGGGGTCAAGACGACCTTGCGCTTACCCTTGGTCCCTTTGCCGAAGGAGACGACGCCGTCGATCTCGGCAACGACCGCGTGCTCTTTCGGCTTGCGGGCTTCGAAGAGCTCGGCGACGCGCGGTAGACCACCCGTGATGTCCTTCGTCTTCGTCGTCTCGCGCGGGATCTTGGCGACGACGTCGCCAGCGGCGACCAGCTGACCCTCGGCCACCGTGATGTTCGCCCCGACCGGCAGCAGATACTGCGCGGGGGTCTCGGTCCCCGGAATCTTCACCGCCTGACCCGCTTCGTCGCGAATCGTAATTCGCGGACGCGCGTCGTGGTCCTTCGATTCGACGATCACCTTACGGGAGAGACCGGTGACCTCGTCGAGCTTCTCCTGCATCGTGATCCCCTCGAGAACGTCGGAGAATTTCACGTACCCCGAGACCTCGATCAAGATCGGGTTGGACCAGGGATCCCACTCGGCGACGAGCTGTCCCTTCTCGACGGCCTCGTTCTCTTTGACCAGCAGGTTGGTCCCGTAGATCAGCTTGTAGCGCTCTTTCTCGCGGCCCGTATCGTCGATGACAGCGACCTCGCCGTTGCGATTCATCACGACGAGGCGCCCGTTCTGCTTCTCGACGGTGCTCAAGTTGTGGAACTTGATCAAGCCGGGGTTTCGCATCTCGAGTGTCGATTGCTCGGCCTGCCGACCGCTAACCGCCCCGCCGATGTGGAAGGTACGCATCGTCAGCTGGGTCCCGGGCTCGCCGATCGACTGGGCGGCGATGACACCGACCGCCTCGCCGAGGTTTACGGTGTATCCCATCGCCAAGTCGCGACCGTAGCAGAGGCGGCAGATCCCGCCGCGCGTCCGGCAGCTCAACACCGAGCGAATCCGAATCCGCTCGATCGCCGTGTTCTCGATCAGCCGCACCCTCTCTTCGTCGATGATCTGGTTCGCCTCGACGAGAATCTCTCCGTTGTAGGGATCGACCACGTCGTCGAGTGCGGTCCGGCCGAGGATCCGCTCTCCGAGTGGCTCGATGATCTCACCACCTTCGATCAGAGGCGTGACGTCGATGCCCTCGAGTGTCCCGCAGTCCTCTTCGCTGATCACGGCGTCTTGCGAGACGTCGACGAGACGGCGCGTCAAATATCCAGAGTTCGCGGTCTTGAGCGCCGTGTCGGCGAGACCCTTACGCGCACCGTGCGTCGAAATGAAGTACTGGAGAACCGTCAGCCCCTCCCGGAAGTTGGCGGTGATCGGTGTCTCGATGATCTCACCCGACGGCTTGGCCATCAGACCCCGCATCCCGGCGAGCTGGCGAATCTGCGCCGCAGAACCCCGGGCCCCAGAGTCGGCCATGATGAAGATCGAGTTGAACGACGGCGTCTCGCGCGACTCGCCGGCGTCGTTGGTCACGGTCTCCTTCGAGATCTCGCGCATCATCTCTTCGGCGACCTGCTCGGTGACCTGCGACCAGATGTCGATCACCTTGTTGTAGCGTTCGCCGTCGGTGATCAAACCCTCGGTGTACTGATGCTCGATCTCCTCGACCTCTTCCTGGGCCTTGGCCAACATCGTCTCTTTCGCCGCCGGGATCACCATGTCCTTCATCGAGATCGAGATCCCCGCCTTCGTCGAGTGGAAGTACCCGAGGGAGCGCAGGTTGTCGGCGAGCAGGACCGTCTCTTTGTTGCCGTTGCGGCGATAACAGTTGTCGATCAACGTCGCCAGCGCCTTCTTGTCGAGAACGCGGTTGTACTCGGCAAACGGGATGCTCTCGGGGATCACCTCTCCCAAGAGCACGCGCCCCACGGTGGTCTTGATCCGCTCGCCGTTCATCCGCACGGTGATCGCCGACTGCAAGTCGACCTCACCGGAATCGAAGGCGACGCGCACCTCACCAGGAGAGGCAAAGATCTTGCCCTCGCCCTTGGCGAAGGCGCGCTCTCGCGTCATGTAGTAGAGCCCGAGGACGATGTCCTGGCTCGGGATGATAATCGGCTTGCCGTGCTGCGGCGAAAGAATGTTGTTCGTCGACATCACGAGGCAGCGCGCTTCGAGTTGCGCCTCGATCGAGAGCGGCACGTGGACCGCCATCTGGTCCCCGTCGAAGTCGGCGTTGAAGGCCGTGCAAACGAGCGGGTGCACCTGGATCGCCTTGCCCTCGATCAGCTTCGGCTCGAAGGCCTGAATCCCGAGGCGGTGTAGGGTCGGGGCGCGGTTGAGCATGATCGGATGCTCGCGAATCACCTCTTCGAGGATGTCCCAGACCTCGGGCTTCTCCTTCTCCACCATCTTCTTCGCGGACTTGATGGTGGTGACGTAACCCTTCTCTTCGAGCTTGTTGTAGATGAAGG
>JAGQJP010000174.1 GCA_020430585.1 Myxococcales bacterium
ATCGTCCTCAGCCTGAAGGGGACGACCAATGGGGGGCTGCAGCTCGAGCTGCTTCTCGAGCAGCCGCTCAAACCGATCTGTCGCGACGAGCAGAGCAACTTGCTGAGCTGTACCTACGACAACACGAAGAGCGTGTTGCGCATCGAGCTCGATCGGCCGCTCGAGCCGGGCGAGGTGCGCAAGCTGCGCGTCATCGCCGACGGCGTCCTCGACTGTGGCGAGAGTCAGACCTGGTGTCAGATCGACAAGGAGCTGAGCTACCTGCTCGGCGGGAGCTACATCCCCCTACCGCAAGAGCCGAAGTCGCGCTTTCCCGGGACGTTGCGCGTCGACGTGCCCGACTCGTACGTCGTGGCGGCGACGGGGTTTCTAACAGGTGTCGACGAGTCCAAGGTCGGCCGCCGTCGCTACATCTTCTCCCACGACGAGCCGACGATGCTATACAGCTTTGCCGTCGCGCCGTTCGACGTGCAACGCCTCCAACCGGAAGCAGGGATCGACATCGGCGTCTTCTCCCTCGGCGATGGCAAGAAACAGGCGCCACAGCTGCTCGAGTACCTGCAACAGGTGCTCGAGTTCTACAGCGATCAGCTCGCGCCGTACCCCTTCGAAAAGCTCGACGCCGTGACGATCGACGACAAGTTCGGCGGCGGCTTTGGCCCGTTGGCCACGATCTTCGTCTCGCGCTTCGCTTTCTCGTACTTCTCCAAGGAGGCCTACTCCGAGTCGACGCGCGAGCTCTTTGCCCACGAGGTCGCCCACCAATGGTGGGGCCATCAACGGGACCAGTACGGCTTCGACGACTGGATCGTGACCGAGTCGCTCGCCGAATTCTCGGCGATGCTCTTCGCCCACGAGCGCGGCAACGACGCCCATCTGTACGACAATCTCCAGTCCTACCTGATCGGCTTCACGCGCTCGAAGGATCGCTCTCTGTATCCCTACGACAGCGGGGGCCTCAGCTCGTCACAGCACTTTCTCTTGCTCTACGCGCGCGGTTCGGTGACGTTCATGCAGCTGCGGGAGCTGATCGGCGCCGAGGCGTTCGACGACGGGCTGCGGTCGCTCTTCGTCAGCACGCCCTTCGAGTACCTGAGCGTTCCCCAGCTGCGCCAGGCGCTGATCGACCGCGCCGGCCCCAAGGCGGGGACCCTCTTCGACCGTTTCGTGACCGCCAAGGGCTTCCCCGAGCTGACCCTGCGCGTCCGTCGCCCGCCGCTCTCGCCCGTCGCGCCTGGGGACCCCTCACCCGGACCGACTCCCGGACCGCCGACTCCCGCGCCGATCCCTGAGCCCGGGACGCCGCCGCCAGGGCCTGGAGCACCGTTTCCGACGGTGCAGCCCGGAACGGTGGTCGTCGAGGTGAGCCACGGCGCGCTCCCCTTCGAGATGCCGTTGCGTCTGGCCGTCGAGACCGAGAGCGGCGTCTTCGTGCAGGAGCTGGCGCTGACGGACAGCGCGTTGCCGCAATCTTTCGTGGTCACCCTCGATCGACCCCTGCGCTCGCTGCGTGTGCTTCCGACGCCGATCTATCTCAAGACCTTCGAGAGCGCGTTGGCGGGCGACATCGATCTGAACGGCGAGGTCGACGGCGCAGATCTCGTCGAGCTCGCGATCCATTATCGCCGTGCGCTGACGGTGACCCACCAGAACCAGCGCATCGTCACACCCGACGCCGATTGGCTCTTCACCGCCGACTGCAATGGCGACACGGTCGTCGACGAGAAGGATCTCGCGGTGCTCCGCGCCGCCTACGGCCAACGCAACGAGTAAACGCGACCACTTCCTCGTCGCCGCGCTCGCTTTGCGGCGAATTCACACAACCGTGAAAGGCCGCTGGGCGCGCTCCGAGACAGCATCGGACGAATCGGGTATCCCGCCGACTCGGGTGGGATCTGGCCCAGACCACCTCGTTCAAGGGCGACGAGGCATTTCTACGGCCTGCGCTGGTGAATCCTGCTCGTCGAAACTGGCGAAGAGACGCTGGCGCAGCCAACGATGACCCGGATCATCTTGGAAGCGCTCGTGCCAGGCGGCATGGATGTCGAAGCCGGGAAGCTCGAGCGGCGGCTCGAAGAGCGCCAGGCCGGCCCATTCGGCGAACTGCGCCGCAAGTTGACGCGGCGCGGTGAGCACGAGGTCCGACTGGGCGATCAACAGCGGCGCGACGAGGAAGTACTGCACGCGCAGCAGAATGCGGCGCTCCAGCCCCAGCGCGGCGAGGGCGCGGTCGACGACCCCCGATCCTTCGCCCGTCGGGCTGATCAGTGCGTGGGGGAGGACGACGAAGTCCTCCAGTGTCAGCCGCCGCTCCCGCAACCGCGGATGGTCGGCCCGGGCCAGGCAAGCGAAGCTCTCGCGGTAGAGCTTTCGTCGGCGGAACCCGGGGGGCAACGAGCGTGCGACGGTCAACGCGAGGTCCACCTCCCCCTGCTCGAGGCGCAGGTAAAGGGTTCGCTCTCCCGCGTCGATCAGGTGCAGCTCGAGCTGTGGTGCCTCGTCCCGGACCCGTGAGAGCAAGGCCGGGAGCACGCGAAGCGCCGTCATGTCGGCGCTGGCGATCGTGAAGCGGCGTTGCGACGACTCGGGTGAGAAGCCGACCTCACCCCGCACCGCCTCGGCCAATTGATCGAGACCCGCGCGCAGCCTTCCCTTCAGCTGCTCGGCCCGCGGGGTGAGGACGAAGCGGTTGCCGCTGCGCACCAGGAGCCTATCGTCGAGCACGCGCCGTAGACGGCCGAGGGCGTGGCTCATCGCCGACTGGCTCAGTCCGATCCGTTGGGCGGCACGGGTGACGCTAGCTTCGTTGAGGAGCGCGTCGAGGGCGAGGAGCTCGTTGAGATTGATCGAACGCAGGGCGTCGTAGGTCGCCATCGGTGTATGCACCTTATGCATCAGTTTATGATAATCATGCATTTGAATCATACACACCGATGATCCATACTGGCAAGTGAAAGGGCCAACAGGAGAGCAACCCCTGGCCCGCACCTCAAATTACCGACATGCGCGATCTGCGCAAGGAGTTCGTCATGAGCATTCTCGTCACCACACCGAACGGACAGATCGGCCGACGCCTCTCGAACGCGATCCTCGACGCTGGCGTCCCGCTCACCATCATCTCGCGCCGCGCCGAGACGTCACAAGAGCTCACCCGACGGGGAGCTCGCCTGATCGAAGGCGCCGTCGAAGACGCCTCGACCCTCGAGCGCGCGACCGAGGGCGTCGACACGATCTTCTGGCTCACGCCGCCGAACGCGATCCCCGGCTTCCTCGATTGGGCACGCGAGATCGCCGCTCGGGCCGCGGAGATCGCCAAAAAGAACGGCGTCCAACGGGCGATCGTGCTCTCGAGTATCGGCGCGCAGCACCCAGCGGGCACGGGACCGATCGTCGCGGTCCACCGCGCCGAGATCGAGTTCGCCAAACGCTTCGAGCATCAGCGCAATCTCCGCACCGCCTATTTCATGGAAAACTATCGCCGCGACCTGCCGACGATCGCCGCCGCGGGTCGGCTCTATTCGGCGATGAGCCCCGATCATCCGTTCCCCACGGTGGCAACCGCCGATATCGCAGATGTCGCCGCCCGGGTGGCGCTGGATCAGGCGTTCGAAGGGCAGGCCAACGTCGGGATCCACGGACCGCGTGATCTGAGCCTGCGTGAGCAGGTCGCCGAGCTATCCTTGGGATTGGGACGCGCGATCGAGCTCGTCTCGGTCGGTATCGACGCTGCGCGCGCCGGGATGCGCCAGGCGGGGATGCCCGATTTCCTCGTCGACCTCTATTCCGAGCTGATCGAGGGCGCCAACCGCGGCCTCGTCGCCGCCGACGAGCCGCGCAGCGCCGCCACCACGACCCCCACCGAGCTGCGCGACTTCGCGGCGAGGGTGTTGCGCCCCGAGCTCGAGGCGCTCTGACCCCTCGATCGCCTCGGACCCCTCGATCGGCTCGGACGCGTCGGAGGGCGCAACCGACGGTTGACTTTCGTCTGGAACTGCGGTCAGTAGGAACGAGCGCCTCCGCGTCGTCGGTCGAGCGGGGATGGGCACAACTCGAAACAGGACGGAAGTCGAACCATGCCACGCCAGATTTTACCCGAAGAGAAGATTCACCCCGCCGTTCGCGAAAAAGTCGCGACGCGCCACCTCGACATCGTCGACGAGGTGCAGAAAGCCATCGCCGCCAACGACGTCGTCGTGGTCGGGATGGCTCAGAATCCGAACCCGAAACGAGCCCGCGCCGCTCTGAAGAACAAGGGCGTGCCCCACGTCTATCTCGAGTACGGAAGCTACCTGAACAACTGGCGTCGTCGCAACGCCCTCAAGATGTGGACCGGCTGGCCGACGTTTCCGATGGTTTTCGTGCGCGGGGTGTTGGTCGGTGGCGCCGACGATCTCCAACGCCTGATCGATTCGGGCGAGCTCGATCGGCTGCTCGCGGGCGATCGCACCTGCTGACGCCTCTCCCCGCCGCGCTCGGGCGGGCGAGCGGTCTATCGGGCTGCCTGCTGCCGCTCGCGGGGCTCGTTGGTCTGTGCGTCGGCGTAGAATTGACGGCACCATCGTCGATAGAGGCCGATCGGGCCGTCGCCCTTGGCGAGCATCGGGGTCTCGACGTAGATCTTGTTCTGCCAGACGTCGAAATCCTGGGCCACGTCGTGGGAGTAGCCGAGCATCCCCAGCTCGAGGGCGATCTTCGTCGTCAGCCATTTCGGTACCACCGCGAGCACGCGGCTCAAGCGCGTCGGCTCTTCGAGCTTGATCGACATCCCGATCGTCAGGTCGATCCGATCGTCTTCGGTGGGGGTGGGCATCACGATCTGTCGCGTGCGCATCGCCAGCTCGTCGATGTCGACGTCGACCTTCGAGTAGCCGAGCCCGTGAACGTGCACCGTGAACTCCGATTTGAACCAGCCGCCCGGCCGACCGAAGACCGTGGCATCGCGGTCCATCCCATATCGCGCCGTCAAGTAGGGACCATCGGTGCGCAAGTCCTCGACGACACGGACGTTCTTGAAGCCGTGGACGACGGTCAGGTGACCGATGTCGACGCTGTTCTCTGTCGTTTCTTGCGGATGAGAGCGCAGATCGAAGGTCTTGGTCTTGAACGCGGGCCAGCCGCGCATGTCGTAGTCCGGTACGTCGAACCAGGGCTCACGGCCGAGCTCGTCGAACCAGACGAGGATCATTCCGTGGACCTCGTGGGTCTTGTGCACCTGGACCCGCGCCTTTGGCGGGGCTTTGAAGCCGTAGGGAGTCGAGACGCAACCGCCCTCGGTGTCGAAGCGGAAGCCGTGGAAGGGGCAGCGCAGCTCTTCGCCTTCGACGCGGCCGCCGTGGCCGAAGTGGGCTCCCAGGTGGGGACAATAGGGCTCGGTGGCGACGACGCGCCCCGATTCGGTGCGATAAACGATCAGATCGCGCCCAAAAAACCGGCGGCTGACGAGCTGTCCCGGTCGCAGCTCATCGGAACGGCGGACGAAATACCAACCCGACGGGCGGCCCAGGCCGAGGGATGTGGTGCTCATGGCAATCTGGTCCTGTCTCGATCGTGCGCGCTGGTGGGGTGACACTCGCACCACAACCGCCAGACGGCGCAAACCGCCGCTTATGGTACTCAATTTCCTACCGATCGATCAAACGAGTTTTCGTCGAGCCCGCCCGAGGGGTTGCCATTTCACCGCCCTGCTCGTGTTGCGGCGGCTTCTGACCCCGGGACGCTACTTCGCGATCGTCGAGTTGGAGACCGAGGGATCGCCTTTGGCGAGGACGAAGATTCCCGGGTAGCCCTTGGTCTCGAACCCGAGGGAGGGGTTGCCCTGCAACAGCGAGTCTTCGATCGTCAGCGTGCCCGTGCGGTTGTTCGAGACGAAGAAGATCGCGCCCCCGCCCTCGTTGGCGCTGTTGTTGACGATCTTGGTCCCGCAAATCCGCAGGTGGAAGGTGTTGCCGTCGTTGTAGATCGCGCCGCCGCTCCCGCCACCAGGGGTCCCGGATTGCTTCGGGTTGGCGCCGTTGCCGATCGCCTTGTTGTAGCTGAAGAGGCTGTTGATCACCGTGAAGGAGACGCCGATGCTCGAGAGCCCACCGCCGTTCGAGCAGACGTTGCCGTAGCCCTCCTTGCCGCCAAAGGTGCTGTTGACGACGTAGACCGGTTGATCGTCGAATTGGCTGAGCACGCGCACCGCCGCACCGCCGATGTCGGGCCCGGTGTCTTCGCAGACGTTGTTGAAGAAGCGCGAGTTGACGATCTTCAGTCGACCGCCGCGAACGAAGATCGCGCCACCGCCGCCGCCGTCGACGTCCTCTCCCTTCGAGTTGCCGTCGACGAACGTCAGGTTCTGCACGGTGAGCCGCGGATGGTCCTGATTCTGACAGTCCGACGTGGTCCATTTCTGCGCTTTGTCACAGGTGTTCATGTAGAGGATGCGCACCCGCCCACCGCCGCTGAGCGTAATCTTGCCGGCACCGTCGATGACGATCGTCGGTCCTGTGTCGTTGACGATCTTCGCCGTGCGATCGAGGGTGATCGTCACCGGATCGGGCCCACAGTCGAAGGTGATGATCCCGCCTTTGGCGATCGTCTCGACGACGGCGTCCGAGGTGCAACTCTCTTTGGTTCCCGTGCCGATCACGTGCGTCGGCGTCGAGGTGTCCTCGGGGCGCGCCTCGCTCGGGATCGAGCAGCCTCCGTCGGGGTTTCCCGCCGGCGGGCCGTCGAGGGGGTTGGTCAGCGGATTGATCACGGGGTCGTCCTTCTGGCTGCAACCGAGCGCCACCAGCAACAACGCGACTAGCAAGCCGATCCGCGAGCGGTGTCCCATCGTCGATCCTCCCTGTGCTTTGGTTGCAACAATAGCACAGCGCTGTTGCGTTTTGCAATGATTGGCGTTGCGGCACGGCGGATCGGTGCGGCTCAGCGGGCGTGTGAGACGGGACCGAGGTCGTAGTCCACGAGGAAGCCGCCGCCGATGTAGAGCCTGCCGACGCGAAAGGCGTGTTGCAGATGAGAGCCTGCCTGGACGAAGGCGCGCAAGTTGCGGACGACCTTGCCGAGCCGCGCGATCCGGACGATCACGAAGCCCGTCAACAGATGGGCGTGATAGGGATGATTCGGGACGTAGGTCCACTCGTGCTGCACCGCGAGGAAGAGGGAGATCGGGTTTTGCTGTCGGAGGATCATCTCGAACAGCAACGTCACGTCGTTGACCACGACCCAGTCGCTCTTGGCCAGCACCACATCCCGCGGGATGTTCTTGTAGAACGTGTTCTGATCGATCCACCAGTAGTCGACCCAGAAGTTGTCGACCAGCGCGAGCCGCGTCCAGCGACCGAGGTCGATCCGCCCCCGCAGCGTGGTGCGCGATTGCACGATGAAGGCGCTGGCGGTTCCTCCTTGCCTCTTCATCAGATCGCTGTCTCGAAACGACGCATCGTAGGACGGCAGCTTGAAAAAGCCGCTGCTCGTCGGACGGGGGAGGCTCCAGTGGTGCCAATAGAGCACGTCGAGCCGCATCGTCAGAAACGAGAGAGGCGTCACGCTGACGTAGCCACCGTATGCGTTGAGGATCGGCGAGATGTAGAAGATTCCGCCCGTGGTCACGTTGGAGAGAAAGTAGAGCAGCTCAGCGCGCCGCACGAGCGGCCGACAATACGAGACCTCGAGCACGGTGCCGAGCATTCTCGGGGTGAAGCGCCCGAGCAGGGCCTGACTGATGATGAATCGGTCGTCCGGCGTGCCGAGGCAGTTCTGCCGCCGCAAGCCCCGTGGGGCTGGGGGGGAGATCTCCGCGGCCGCGAAGCGGCCGATCATCGACGAGAGTAGGGCTGCGAGCAGCAGCCAAGAACGTATCATGATGCAGAGCGTAGCATGTCGAGCGTGGCGTGTCGAACGTCGAAGTGCGCATTTTTGCAGGTAAGTACCAGTCGCTTGCGCCGCATCTGGCGATCGGCTAGAGTCTATCGCGACGAAATCGATCCAGGGAGCGGACGATGAGATTCCTACACACGATGCTGCGGGTCGGCGACCTCGAGCGCTCGATTCGGTTCTACACCGAGGTGATCGGGATGCAGCTCTTGCGGCGTCGAGATTTCCCCGAGGGGAGGTTCACCCTCGCGTTCCTCGGCTTCGGCCCGGAGGAGACGCACCCCGCGCTGGAGCTGACCTACAACTGGGGTGTCGAGCAATACGAGCTGGGCACGGCTTATGGCCACATCGCCCTCGGCGTCACCGACATTCGGGCGACCTGCGAACGGATACGCGCGGCAGGGGGCCGCATCGTGCGAGAGCCGGGGCCGATGAAGCACGGCACGACGGTGCTCGCGTTCGTCGAAGATCCCGACGGCTACAAGATCGAGCTGATCGAGCGGGCGTGAGGCCGACGGCGGGCCTCAGGAGGAGCCGAGGATCGCGAGTCGGAGCTTCTCGAGACGCTGGATGTAGTCCAGCACCTCGGGGTAGGGCGAGAAGTCGAATCGCTCGTCGCCGTAGAGCCAGACCGTTCCCTCGAGATAGGTTCGGCCCAGCGGCTTCCGCTCGGCAGCGGTCGGCCGTCCCGCCTCGCTGAGCATCCGATCGGCGATCTCGGCGAGGAACTCCTCGTGCATGAAGATCGACATCAGACGCTCGGCGACGGCCGGCGGATAGTTGTGCGCGTCGATCTGGCCCCATCGCATCGCGTCGAATGATTGTTTGAGACTCATCTCCGGTTCCGTTCTTTGCGCCTGCATCGCCCAAGCCTTCCGTGGTCGTTCTTACCGTTCGTATAGCGCGTTTTGGCGCTCTTGAAAAGATTTTCCCATGTAACCATGACCAATACCCGCTAAAATATGGAGCGTGCGTCGATTTCCGGATGAATCGGTGGAGGTGTATCGTGCATATCTCGATCAATCGACGAGGTCGCGTCTCTGTTTTCACGATCGCGATCGCCGTGGTTGCTTTGCTGCAAGCCTGTGGTGGCTCGTCGAAGAAGGGTTGCAGCGGAACGTCGGACTGCGAGACGGGCCAGGTCTGTGTCAATGGTGCCTGCGTGGTCAACGATGACGTCGTCGGCGGCGACACGAGCGTCGACGCGACCGACGACCTCTCGTCCGATCAGAGCGACGATGGGCTCGCTACGACCTGCGGCACGGAAGGCGAGATCGTCTGCAACGAGGCGGGAACCGCGTTTCGCAAGTGCGTCGATGGTGAGTGGCGCAATTTCGAATGTCCGGCGAGAGACTGCGAAGCGACACCCGGCCTGGCGAATACGGGATTGCAGCCCGGCCTCTGCGACAACGGCGTCGGATGCGTGCTGACGACGTGTGAAGCGTGTCCGAATCACCTGCGCGTCGATTTGACGACCCTCGAGTGCTATACGAGTTGCAACGACGGCGGTGGAACGCCGCACGATACGCGCTGTTGGCCAGGCTACAGTTGTGTCGAGGGGACGTGCACGCTGGCCGGCGGGAAGCAGCCGGGCCAGAGCTGCACCGACGGCGACGAGTGCAAGTCCGGTTTCTGCGTGCGGGGTCTGGTCGACGGCACTCCGAGCTCGACGACCAAGGTCTGTTGCGAAACCGAGTGCACCGGAACCTGCGCCTATTGTGGCTCGGACGGGAAGTGCAAGACCGTCGATCCCGGAAAGCCGAACCCCGAGAGCTGCCCCTCCAAGCCGATCAAGGATTGCCAGCAGACGGGAAACTGCAACGACAAGGGTGAGTGCGAGCTGTATGCCGACGACACCGTTTGTGCTCCGGCGACCTGTGAGAACGACAAGGAGCTCGAGGTCTCGACGTGCCAGGGCGGAATTTGTAAGACGCCGACCGGCGTCGACTGTACGAAGGGTTGCAAGGGCAACCTGATCTGCGATAGCGATCCCTGTGTCGCCCACAGCGACTGCACGGGGTCGCTGGGGGTCGATTGGTTCTGCCGAAAGGATCCGACCGATTCGAACAAGGGGATCTGCGCACGTAAGCGTGGCCTGCTCGCCAACTGCGACGGGCTCTCGTTTCCTAGCGATATCGACGGCAACAACGCCGCATGCCTCTCGGGGAACTGCGCGCCAGACAATTTCAGCGGGCACGGACCTTCGTACATCTGTGTGCCCGACTCGCAGTGCAACTGGCTCGGCCAAAAGAGCTTGGCGCTGGACACGATCCGTTGCTCGGGCAACGATTTCTCGATGACCTGCACCGTCAAGGCCTGGGGCTCGAAGAGCGACTGTACCTCGGCTCCCTGCGAGGCGACGACGGGTGTGCCGAACAGCGGCTTCCGATCGAAGCATTGCGTCGATGGCGAGGGCTGCGATGCGACCTGTACGGCCTGTGTCGGCGGCTTCCTCGCCGACGAGAGCGGCTGCAAGACGAGCTGTGGCGCCGATACCGACTGCCAGCCCGACTACTACTGCGATTCACAGACCAAGGCCTGTCTCCCGCGGAAGAACGACGGCGTCGCCTGTACGGCCGATCGCGAGTGTAGGAACGGCGCCTGCGTCGAGGGAGCGGACGAGACGACGCGGATCTGTTGCTCCCAAGCCTGCACGGGCAAGTGCAACTACTGCGGCGAGACCAACGATGGGACCTTCGTCTGCATGGTGCGCCAGAAGGGCACGCTCGACACGTTCTGCACAGCCTCGAACACCTCCGACGTCACCTGCGGTGTCTCGACCTGCAGCGGAGACGACGAGGTCTGCGAGTTTCCTGGTCTCAACACCGCCTGTCCGCCGGATCCGCTGAAGCCGCAAGTCTGCGAGAATGGCTCGCTCTATCGCTGGCGTTGCGACGGCAAAGGGGGTTGCGAGCGCTTCGAATACACCGTCTGCGACAACGGGTGCAACAGCGACGGCAGCTCCTGCAAGGCGTCGTGCACCAAGCACAGCGACTGCACCGACGCTGACGCCGCAACGTACTGCAGCTCGAGCGGAAAATGCCTGCCGAAGCTGGCCGATGGCATCAACTGCACCAACGAGTCCTACTCACCGACGGCGCGCGATGGCGTGTGCAAGAGCGGTTCCTGCGCGCTGGACACGCTGACGCTGACCAACTCGAGCGGGACGACGACCAACTACAACGGCGCCTATTACTGCCGACCCCAGGGAAGCTGTATCGACGCGATGGCCAAGGACGCGCCGATGGCGTCGATCCGCGCGAAGAACTACTTCGTCTGCAACGGGTCGTACGACGCGACTGGAAAGGGCGTCAAGACGTACGTCTGCAACGGGACCGATTGGGTCAGCCCGAGCAGCGGCGGCTCGAGCGAGCCCAACTTCTGCAACGTGAGCGCGCTGCGCCCCTCCAACCGCTACCCCGGAGATGGCAAGAAGAACACCGCGGGCTATTGGACGGGGTATCTCGAGACGCTCTGCAACGAGGGCGATCTCGGCACGGGCGGCAGCAACCCGCCTGGCTGCGTCGAAAGCAAGAAGGATTGCGGGGCGTACATGCATGAAGGCGGCGCGAGCATCAAGTGCCTCGGACAGAGCTGCAAGTCGACGATCGAGATCTGCACCAAGTTCTGCGGGATCTGTCCGATCGCCCCGCAAACCGACCCGCAGCGAACCTCGACCCTGGGCTGGACGCGGCTTCCCCGGTGCGAGGATTGTTGCGCCTACGGCACCAAATCCGTCGACGACGACACCAAGTGCGACGGTCCGACGTACAGCTGCACCGCTGGCAAGTGCGGCGTGTTCTAGCGCGCTCGGGGAATTCGCTGGTCCTCAGCGCTGCTCGCATCTTTGGGCCGATGGCGCGACGCGCGAAATCGCTCAGGGGCGTTTGGCCGCCTGGCAGCTCGCGGCGTGGCCGAGGGCGCAGGCTCTTCGGTAGTAGAGCGTCGCCTTCCGCGCGTCGCGTTTGCCGTCGATGCCGAGGAGATAGAGCTGGGCCAACCGCGCGCAGCCCACGGCGTGCTTCAACTCGCAGGCGGTCTGGTAGTGGCTCTGGGCGATCGAGAGATCTTTGGCCGGGAAGCCTCGCCCCTCTTCGTACATCAGGCCGAGCTCGACGCAGCTCCCCGCATCCCGCGCGAGACAGCCCTTGATCAGCTTCTGCCACACCTCGCTGCGCTTGCCGCCCGCAAGGTGGTAGGCGAGGAAACGGCAACCACGGCCCTCGCCGAGCTCGCAGGCCTTGCGATAGAGGGTCTGGGCGCGACTCACATCGCGTTTCGTGCCGAGGCCCAGGTCGAACAACCTCCCGCTGGCCCAGCAGGCAAAGGCGTCCCCCGAATCACACGCCGCGGGACATTCGCGGAGAGCTGCGGCGTGGTCGTGCAGCGGGTTGAGGGGCACCTTGGCGCTGTCGAGGTGATGCGACTCACCCAGCGCCCGGCGGCAGGCGTCTCGCGGGCCAGAGATCGGCGGTCGCGGTGGCTTTGGCGCGACGATCGTCGGTGCCGGAGTAGGGTGCAGCACGATGGTCGGCGTCGGTGACGGGGAGCCGGCGTCTGGCGTATTGACGGGTGTCAAGGTCACCGTCGTCGTCTTTGGGTGCGGATCGTCGACGCTCGTTCTCCGATCGGCGGGCGGTGGAGCCGGTCGGCGCGCCGACGCGTCGGGCGCCTCGTGGGTCCGCGCCGTCGTGCGGCGGTGGTCGCGCGGTGGGTGCTTCGCGTCGCCCGTATCCGCGGTCGTCGGCGGGTCGCGGTCGGGGCGGCGGTCGAGGGACCACATCACGAGCAGCACGGCGGCGAAGGAGGACACGACGAGCGCAACGAGGGCGAGCGGGAGCCAGGAGCGCCGCGTCGTCTCGCCGTGGGCCGGGGCGAGCGTCTCCATCGAGGCGATCGGCGAGATCGCCTCTCCCCGCGCCGTCACAGGCGCGACCGTTCGCTCGTCTGCGTCTCTCGGAGCATCTCCCCGTTCCTCAATAGCAGGTGCCGCTTTCTCCCTGGCGGTCGTCATCTCCGAGTCGACGCGCGGGGACCGCGCCCGGGGACCCGCGAGCGCACCGCTGTCGATCCCCAGCTGCCACTCGTCGAGCAGCGCGACCAGGGCGCCGCGGAACTCCTCGACGTCTTGAAAACGCTGGCTCGGCTCTTGGTGTAGCGCACGCAGAAAGAACCCGCGCGCGAAGGCGGGAAATCGCGCCGCTCCCACATGGGCCGCGGGATCGTACGCGGGATCGAGCTTCGCCGAGGCGAGCTCGTGGAACGACGCGCCGACGAAGGGGCGCGAGCCCGTCAGAAGCTCGAAGGTGATCACCGCCAGGGCGTAGAGATCGGTCCAGGGTCCGAGATTGCGCCGGGCGAGCTGCTCGGGCGCCATGTACATCGGCGTCCCCAATACCAGGGAGGTGTCGCTGCCCTCTTTGAGGAATTTCGCCAAGCCGAAGTCGAGGACCCGCACGAAATGCTCGTCCCCAGCGACCGGTTGGAGCATGATGTTGTCGGGCTTGATGTCGCGGTGCACGATCTCCGCCTGGTGCGCGCAGGAGAGCGCGTTGAGCACCTGTGTGAGAATGTGCCGCGCCGTGCCGAGCGGGCAGGTCTCGCCGCGCAGATCGTGGAGCTTGATCTCGTCGGCGAGGGAGTGGGCGCCGCTGACGTACTCCATCACCATGTAGGGACGCCCGCTCTTGATCCCGTACTTGAGCAAACGCACGATGTTCGGGTGGTTCAGCCTGCTCAGGCTCAGCGCCTCGGCGCGAAACTTCGACTCGGAGAGCTCTTTGCCCATC
>JAGQJP010000175.1 GCA_020430585.1 Myxococcales bacterium
CGGCAGCGAGATGCTCGACGCGCTCGAGGGATTCCTCGCCTGGCTCGACGGCGAGCCGAACGCCCGGGCGCTGCTGCTCTACAGCACGATGCGCGGTGGCTTCTGCGCCGGCGCCGATCTGCGCGAGCTGTACGAGGGGCTGCGTTCGCGCCCCAAACAGAGCCATCAAACGGAGATTCGCGCCTTCCTCGACCGGATTCACGGCGTGATGAATCGCCTCGACATGCTGCCCCTGCCGACGATCGCGATGATCCACGGCGTCTGCTTCGGCGGCGGCTTCGAGCTGGCGCTCTGCTGCGACCTACGGGTCTGCGAAAAGACGGCGCGCTTCTGTTTTCCCGAGCTGCGCCTCGGGATCATCCCCGGTTTCGGCGGAATTCCGCGGCTCCAGCGCGAGGTCGGTAATGCCGCCGTTGCCGATCTGATGTTCACCGGGCGCAGCCTCAACGCCAAAAAGGCGCAGGAGCTCGGGCTCGTGCAGCAGGTCGTCGCCCGTGGCGAAGGGTTGGCGGTGGCGCGGCGGATGGCGGCTCAGGCGGCGCACTACGATCGCGACGCGACCGCCACGTGCAAGCGCTTCTTCAAGAAGCTGCCGCTCGAGTCCCTCGACGAAGAGAAGGACCACTTCGTGCGTCTGGTACAGAACGACGCCGTGCTGCAAGCCTTGCAGCGCTTCGTCGAGAGCACCGACGTACGACCCTATTTGTGACGCGATCGCGACGCGATCGCGAACGGACGGATGACGCGATGAGTACGACGACACGACTGCTCGAGCTGGCGGCGGAGCACTTCTCGGTTGCCCTGGGCGAGCTCGCCGCCGACGACGACTTCTACGATCGTCTCGGAATCGACAGCCTCCAGGCCCTCGAGTTCCTGAGCGAGCTCGAGATGGAGTTCGACGTCGAGATCCCGGACTACGAGCTCCAGGGGGTGCGCACCTTCCGCGCCCTGGCGGAGCAGATCGACAAGAGGCGCTGATGCTGAACTTTGCACGACTCGACTCTCTCGGAGAGATCCTCCACGACGCGCTCTTCACCTTCAAGTCGAACGTCGCGCTGATCGAAGCCAATCGCCATCGCGAGACGGCGCGGTACACCTTCGCCGAGCTGCGACACGTCGCCGAAGGCTTCGCCGGCCGGCTGCAGGCGGCGGGCTTCGAGCCGGGCGAGCGGCTGGCAATCGTGATGCAGAATCAATCGAAATGGGTCATCTCGGGGCTCGGCGGGCTCTTCGCAGGGGCCGTCTTGGTGCCGATCGACTACAAGCTCACCGCCGCCGAGCAGCTGACGTTGCTCGCGCACTGCAAGCCGGCGGCGCTCGTCGTCGAGTATCCGACCTGGCGCCAGATGTTGCAGCACGAGACGGCGGCGGCGCTCGAGAACACGCTGGTCCTGGTCAGTGAAGCCCCCGACGGAGCCGATCTCGGCCCCGCTCGGCGCTGGGAGGACCCGGTGCGCAGCGGCTTCTCCCTGAGCCAGCGGCGGCGCACCGATGTCGCCTGTATCGTCTACACCTCGGGCACCAGCGGCCGCCCGAAGGGCTGCATGTTGACCCACGACAACTACATCCGTCAGGCCGAGTCGCTGAGTCAGATCTTTTGGTATCGTGAGGAGGACAATTTCTTCTCGATTCTTCCGACGAATCACGCGATCGACTTCATGTGCGGCTTCATCGTTCCGCTGATGCTCGGCTCGACGATCGTGCATCAGCGCACGCTGCGACCGCAGTATCTGGTCTCGACGATGAAACGCTATCAGATCAGCGTGATGGCGCTCGTGCCCATGCTGCTCAAGGCGTTCGAGAAGAAGCTGCGAGAGGGGATCGACGAGCTGCCCGCGTGGAAACGCACGCTCGTCGACAGCCTCGTCAGCGTCAATCGCTTCGCCACGCGCCGCGAGCCGAACCCCGAGCTGTCGCGCCTACTGCTCGGGCCGATCCACGACAAGCTCGGCGGACACCTGCGGCTGCTCTTCGTCGGCGGCGCCTTCGTCGAGCGCAACACCGCCGAGTTCTTCTACCAGCTCGGCATCCCCGTCGCGATCGGCTACGGCCTGACCGAGGCGGGGACCGTGCTGACCGTCAACGATCTCAAGCCCTTCCGCGGCGACACCGTCGGGGCCGCCGTCCCCGGGACGAAGGTCGAGATTCGCAACGCCAACGATCAGGGGATCGGCGAGGTCTGGGTCAAGGGCCCGACGGTGATGCAAGGCTATCTCGACGAGCCCGAGTTGACGGGCGACGTGCTGATCGACGGCTGGCTGCGCACGGGCGACCTCGGCGAGCTCGACGCCGCGGGTCATCTCAAGCTCGTCGGCCGCCAGAAGAACATGATCGTCACCGAAGGCGGCAAGAATGTGTACCCCGAGGACATCGAGAGCGCCTTCGACGACGTGAGCGGTTGCGAAGAGGTCTGCGTCTTCGCCGCGAACTATGTCTGGCCGCGTCAGACGATGCTCGGCGAGGAGCTGCTCCTGGTCGTGCGGCCCAAAAGCGACGGTGACCTCGAACAGGCCCTTCTAGAGCTTCGTGCGCGCAACCGGCGACTCGTCGATTTCAAGCGCGTCAAGAGCTACCTCACCTGGAGTGAGGCGTTTCCGCGCACCGCCTCGATGAAGGTCAAACGTCAAGTGCTGGCCGAGCAGCTCCGCGAGGCGCTGGAACGCGAGACGGGCCTGTTGCCATTGTGATAGAATGCCCCGAAGTTTCCGGACCCGACGCACCGCGCGCGTGGTACGGTGCGATCAACCTCACGGAGTGAGTCGCGATGACAGAGAAACACCTGGTGATCCTCAACCCCGCCGCGGGTGGCGGCCGTTGCGCAAAGATTGCGGGCGGCGGCGTCGCCAGGCTGCGTGAGCTGGGAATCGCCCTCGACGTAGAAGAGACGCACGCTCCGGGAGACGCCAGCCGGATCGCCCGCGAAGCCTACGCCGCGGGCACGCGCCACTTCGTCGCCGCAGGCGGAGATGGCACGACCTACGAGGTGCTCAACGGCCTCTTTCCAGCCGCCCTTCACGATAGTGAGCGGCCGAAGCTCGGCTTGCTGCCAGCGGGGACGGGCAACTCCTTCCTCCGGGACTTCACCAATCAAGGCTACGAGTACGCCCTCTGGTCGATCGCCCAGGGCAAACGCCGTATCTGCGACATCGCGCGGCTGGCCCATCGCGACGGTGAGCTGTTCTACATCAACATCTTGAGCATGGGCTTCGTCGCCGACGTCTGCGCGCTGCGCAACAACCGCCTGTCGGCGTTCGGCGAGTTCGGCTACGTCCTCGGTGTCTTCGCCGAGGTCTCGCGCCTGCGCCAAGAGCCGTTCAACATGCGCATCGACGATCAGACGGACGACCGTGCGCCACTGACGTTCATCTCCTTCAACAACAGCCGCTTCACCGGCGGCAAGATGATGATGGCTCCCGACGCCGATCCCACCGACGCCAAGATCGACTACATCCGCGTCGGGCAGATGGGGCGACTCGCACTTTTGCGCACCTTCCCGAAGATCTTCAGCGGGACACATCTCTTGCACCCGGCCGTCTCGTCGCGACGGATCGAGCACGTCGATTTCGAGCTCGAGCGCGAGGTCGACGTGATGGTCGACGGCGAGGTGTTGCGCGTCGTCCCGCGCCGCCTCGAGGTGGTGCCCGGCGCAGTGGAGGTGATGGTCTGATGCCCTCGAACGGACTACTCGAGAAAGCGAAGAGCGTCGCCTGGTCCACCTGGGCCTGGGGCTCGTCGGTGAGTTGGATGGTCTTCAACGGAGCGACGACGATGATGGCGCTGCCGATCCTCGACACGCGTCGCTCGCAGTACTTCTGGATGCAGCCGGGGATGGCGCTCTGCGTGCGCCTGACCGGGGCGAAGCTGAACGTGATCCACCACCCCGACTTCGATCCCGCGCGGCGCTCGGTCTTCTGCCAGAACCACGTGAGCGTGATCGACGCCCACATCGCGTGTGCGACGATCCCCCACCACTTCTGCGGGATCATGAACCACTGGCATTTCAACGTCCCGGGCTACGGCTGGATCATGAAGCTCGCCAACGGCATCCCCGTCTTTCCGAAGAAGTCGGGGCGCACCGCCGAGATGACCGACGCGGCGCGGGATCGCGTCCGCCGAGGGATCTCGATACTCGCCTTTCCGGAGGCGCACCGCACCCTCGACGGGAAGATCCGCGAGTTCAAGCGTGGCGTCTTCTTCATGGCCCGAGACGCCGGGATCCCCGTCGTACCCCTCGCCGTGCGCGGAATCTACGAGCTCAATCACAAGGGCACCAACCTCTTCAACCGCGGGACCGAGGTCGACGTCTTCATCGGCCCGCAGTTCGAGACCAAGGGCCTCTCCGATGACGAGCTCGACCGGGTGATCGCCGAGGTGCGGCAGATGATGATCGACTGGGTCGAGGACGGGCGGCTTCCAAACGACTGCCCCCACGAGCGCCACGAGGTCCCCGCCTGGCCGCTGCCGAGCCACTACTGGCAGATCAGCGAGCCCTGAGCCCCATCGAACGAGACGGCGCCCGGGTGGTCGGACCCATCTCCGTCAGCGCCCCTCGACGCCGATCTCGCGGAGCAGCGCGTCGGCCTTGGCGAGCGAGGCGAGGTAGAGGGCGTAGCGAATGTCGACGCAGATCGAGCGCTGATCCTTAGCGATGTAGAGCCAGTCGCTGATCACCGCCTCGGGCGTACCGTCGAAGAGAAGGCCGACGAGATCCCCGTTCTTGTCGAGCACGGGGCTGCCGGAATTCCCCCCCGTGGTGTCGAGGGTGGTGGTGAAGTTGACGGGAACATCGCCGATCTCCTTGTCGGCGAAGGGACTCTTGTTGGCCGACGGCGCCGCGGCCTTCAGAAACGCTGGCACGTTAAAGGGAAAACGCCCCTTGTCCTTGGCCAGTACGCCTCGTAGGTCCGTGATGTAGCGATGTTCACGCTTGGTCGCGGTGCTCGTATAGTCCAGCACCTTGCCATAGCTCAGCCGCACGGTGCTGTTCGCATCGGGGTAGGTCGCCCGTTTGACCTCGGCGACCCACTTGGGGTGCAACAGCGTCGCCAGATGCTCGGTGATCTGGCGATGGGGTCCCTCTTCGATCGCGCGCCGCTCCCCTTCGAGCGCCGCGGCGAAGCTCAGCAGCGGATCGTTGAGCTTTCGCAGCTCGGGCAACCTCATCTTGAAGACTCGCTCGCGCAGGTCGACAGCAGCTTTGATCGAAGCGGGGTCGCTGCCGTGGGCGATCAGCTTCGTCTCGCCGAGCATCATCGCGACGGCGCGCTCGAGCGCGGTCTTGGCGGGGGCGACACCAAAGAGCGCCTCAAAATGCGCCTCGAAGGCGATCTTCTTCGCGCGCGCCTCTTTCTTCACCGCCGCCAGACGACGCTGACCCCAGCGCAGCAAGACATCGAGCGCTTTGAGACGCTGCCCCTTCGGCGCGCTGGCGTTGCGAGAGAGGAAGAAGACGAGCAGCGCGCGCTCGGTGCCGAGATTCGTCTCGCGCTCGAAGCGCCGAGCGCTGCGGACGAAGTAGTGAACGTTCTTGTCTTTGTAGCGCTGCTTCTTGCGCATGCGGTTCGTCTTCTGCTTTTCGATGCTCCAGGCGACCATGTCGTAAGCCATCGCCGCGCTGCGCGAGCCCCATCCGCTGATCCAGATCAGGCTGTTCAGGCGGCGGTAGTAACCGCGCAGCCCTCTGTAGCGGGCGGCGATCTCCGCCAAGAGCCGCCGCGCATTCCGGACGCCCGCGCTTCTCGGTGGGAACGCGGCCAAGAGCCGCTTCTGCTCGCGGCTTTTGGTCTCGAGCACGTGGAACTGCTTCATTCCCCTGTCGATCATCTGGTAGTACTTGTAGGCGTTCTGGGCGCCGGCCTCGAGGCTGGCGTACTTTCGACGCGTGTCGGCGTCGGCCCTCATCCAGGCGTTCAGCCTGCTGATCATCTCGCGCAGCACCTGAAGGGCCATCGGCACCTGAGTCTCGGTCAGGAACGAGACGGCCTCGGTGGTGACGTGGCGCGACGTTCGACCTGGGAATCCGATGACGAGGCTGAGATCGCCACGCTTGACGCCGCGCGTCGTGACCCGCAGATGGGTCGGCGTCTTCAGGGGCACGTTGTCGACGTGATAGGGCCGCTCTCGACCGTCTCGACCCACGTAGGCCCGCAGGAAAGTAAAATCCGCGGTGTGGCGGGGGTACATCCAGTTGTCGATGTCGCCGCCAAACTTTCCGAGATCCTTGGGCGGCGTGTAGACCAGTCGAACGTCCTGGATCCGACGCTGGA
>JAGQJP010000176.1 GCA_020430585.1 Myxococcales bacterium
CAAGCTCACCCGCAAGGGGGCGGACGTGATCATCGCCAACCTCGTCGGCGGCGGCGCCGGATTCGGCGACGTGGCGAACGAAGTGCTCGTCGTCGAACGCGGAGCCTCGTCGGTGACGCTCGGCGCGCGGACGAAGGATCGCCTCGCGGTCGCCATCTGGGACCGGCTCCAGGAGCGCCTCGGGCGCGAGACGACGTCGGCCACGCCCAACGTGTCACCGCGGCGAGGCGAGCTCGACGAGTCGGCGCTCCCCGGAGGAGAGAACCGATGAGCCACACCGATGAGCGAGAGATGGTGCGTCGTGCCGTCTCGGCGGTCCGCCTGTTCATCGAGGCCGAGCGTGAGAACGGCTTTCTCGGCCTAGCGACGCCATGGAGGCTAGGGCCCGCGTCGCGAGCCGCTGATCCGTCGCCGCAATTGGCGCCAGCGGCCTCGACCGCCTCCACGGCCGTTGAGGAAGTCTCGAGTGACCGCGCTCGACGCCTGAAAACGGTGGACCCGGAGAGTCGCCTGCGGCAGGTCCGTGACGATCTCGGCGACTGCAAACGCTGTAAGCTCGCGGCGGGCCGCAAGAACCTCGTTTTCGGTGTCGGCAACCCGCGCGCCGAGCTGCTCTTCATTGGAGAAGCTCCAGGGGCGGACGAAGATCGCCAGGGAATCCCGTTCGTCGGCAAGGCGGGCCAGCTACTGACAAAGATTATTCGGGCGATGGGGCTTTCGCGAGACGACGTTTATATATGTAATATAATCAAGTGCCGTCCCCCGGAGAATCGAGACCCAGAGGGCGACGAGATCGCGCAGTGTGAGCCGTTTCTCGTGCGTCAAGTCGAGGCGATCGGGCCCAAGGTGATCGTCACGCTGGGCCGTTTCGCGGCGCAATCCCTGTTACAGACGAGCGCGCCGATCTCCCGCATCCGGGGCCGCTGGCATCAGTGGCGAGGCGTTCCCGTGATGCCGACGTATCATCCTGCGTATCTCCTACGTAGTCCCGAGCAGAAGCGTCCAGTCTGGGAGGATATGCAGGACGTGATGAAACGTCTGGGGCTTCGGCCGAACCCATCATCTGGCTCGTAATTGACCAAAAAATGGGCACGATCGACCGCCGGGCCAATATAACCACCTGAAACTACACGCAAAACTAACGTTTTTTGAAACGATAGAGATATCGAGCTCTTATGCGTTTTTCGTTTTCGAGCCGCAGAAAAACTGGCTCTGCGAGCAAGAATTTTGGCAAAAGGGCGAGATCTCTCGTCGATCGGATGATTGGTGCCACGCTAAGTAAAATAGCGGTTTTCCGCGATCGCGCTGCGTGGACGATCGGGCCAAATGCACAAAATTGCTTCCATTACGCAAGAATTTTTCTTGACAGCGATCAGGGGTGTGGCTACACTGCAAAGCAAATCGAATGGGTACCCGGTTTTTGCCCACAACAACAATGACTTAGCAACCTGTGAACAGGGAGGATGAGGTCATGACTAAAGCAGAACTGATCGAAAAGGTACAAGGCGTCAAAGGCGTTAAGGAACTGACGAAGAAAGAAACGGCAGTCCTCGTGGATGCGGTGTTCGACGCCCTCAAGAAAGCGATCAAGAAAGACAAGCGCTTCTCGTACCCTGGCTTCGGCACGTTCAACGTGAAGTCGCGCAAGGCTCGCAAAGGTCGCAATCCGCGCACTGGCGCGCCGATTCAGATCAAAGCCAGCAAGACCGTGAGCTTCAAGCCCGCTCCGGCCTTCAAGGACAAACTGTAGTCGAGTCGCTTGCGTAGCGTAGAAACCCCTTCCTCGGAAGGGGTTTTTTTTTGCCTACGACGGGCTCAGGCGGCGACGACTTGATTGCGGCCGGCGGCCTTTGCGCGATAGAGTCCCTGGTCGGCCTTCTCGATCAGCTCCTCGGTGGTCTGCGCGTCATCTGGAAAGGTCGAGACGCCGATCGAGATCGTCACTTGCGCTCCCGTCTCTTCGGGCGAGACGTTGGGGAAGCGGGTCTGCTCGATCCCGCGGCGCAGCTTCTTGGCGACCTCGATCGCCTTCGCCTTCTTCGTCTTCGGTAGGATCACGACGAACTCCTCCCCGCCGTAGCGGGCGAC
>JAGQJP010000177.1 GCA_020430585.1 Myxococcales bacterium
CCCGATCTTGACCAGACATCCAGCGCCGCGCGACGCGGCTAACGCCGCAGATGGGTACGGATCGCCAACGAGGTCAGTTTTCTTTGAGGGCGTTGACCAGCTCCACCAACGCCTTCTTGCCGTCTCCGAACAACATCAGGGTGTTGTCCATCGCGAACAGGGGGTTGGGGATACCGGCGAAACCGGGGCTGAGGCTACGCTTGACGACGATCACCGTGCGAGACTTGTCGACGTCGAGGATCGGCATCCCGGCGATCGGCGACGTGGGATCGGTGCGAGCGAGAGGATTGACGACGTCGTTCGCGCCGATCACGATCGTCACGTCGGTCTCGGAGAACATCGGATTGATCTCGTCCATGTCCTTGAGCTTGTCGTAGTCGATGTCCGCTTCGGCGAGCAGCACGTTCATGTGCCCCGGCATCCGACCGGCGACGGGGTGCACGCCGAAGAGGACCTCGACGTCGCGGGACTCGAGGAGATGGGTCAGATCGCGGACCACGTGCTGCGCCTGGGCGACGGCCATCCCGTATCCCGGGACGAAGACCACCCGGCGAACGCCATCGAGCATCATCGCCAGCTCGTCCGGCGAGGTGCGCTTGATCTTACCCTCGTAGACCGAGTCCGCAGTCGGGCCACCTTCCGATGGTCCGAGGGTCGCGAAGAGGACGTTGGCCAGCGAGCGGTTCATCGCCTTGCACATGATCGACGTCAGGATCAACCCCGACGCGCCGACGAGGGAGCCGGCGACGATCAGCACCGTGTTGTTCAGGATGAAACCGGTCGCGGCGCCGGCGAGACCCGAGTAGCTGTTGAGCAGCGCGATCACGACGGGCATGTCCGCCCCGCCGATCGGCAGCACCAGGCCGAAGCCGAGGATCGTCGAGAGCCCGACGAGGACCCAGTAGGCCCAGACCGCCGACGGATCGTGAACGATGTAGCCCGTGAGCGCAAGCGAGCCAACGAGCAAGAGCACGTTGACGACCTTGTTACCAGGATAGACGACGTTGCCGCCCCACGTCTCCTCGAGCTTGAGGTAGGCGACGAGGCTGCCCCAAAAGGTCACAGCGCCGATCAGGCCCGACGCGCCGACGGCGATCAGCGCGGAGGTGCTCTCCTGCGGGCCCTTCTGCATCAACTCGACGGCGGCGACGAAGACCGACGCGCCACCTCCGAAGCCGTTGAAGATCGCCACGAGCTGCGGCATCGCGGTCATCTTGACCCGAGTCGCCATGATCGCGCCGAGACCGCCGCCGACCAATGCTCCGCCGATGACCCACATGAAGTTGAGCTCTTTGAGAAAGGCCGTAGCCACGATCGCGATGCCCATCGCGACGGCGCCCAACAGGTTTCCGCGAACCGCGGTACGTGGGTGTGCGAGACCCTTGAGCCCCAAGATGAACAGGACGACGGCCACCATATAGGCCAACTCGATGAATGCAACTTTCGTCATCGCTTCAATCCTTCCGCTTGAACATCTCGAGCATGCGATTGGTGACCATGAACCCGCCGACGACGTTGATCATCGCGAACGCCACGGCCACGCCGCCGAGAATTTGTGAGACGAGCCCGTGGGTTTCGACGCTCATCACCAAGAGCGCTCCAACGATCGTAATCCCGGAGATCGCGTTCGAACCCGACATCAACGGCGTGTGCAGCGTCGGCGGAACCTTGGTGATCACCTCGAAGCCGATGAAGATCGCCAAAACGAACACCATCAACAACAACATTCCTTCCATCGTCAGGCCTCCTGGCTGGCTTCGGCTGGCGCCGCATCGGCGGGCGCTGCTTTGCTTTCGAGCGCGGGCATGCCGAGCAGCTCGCGAACGCGCGGGTTTACGACGTCACCCGCATGGGTGATCAGCGTGCCGCTCGTGATCTCGTCACTCAAGTCGAGGTTCAGCGCACCGTCCTTGCAGAGGTGCAGAATGAACGTCGAGACATTGCGGGCGTACATCTGGCTCGCGTGATAGGGCACATCGGTCGGGATGTTCAGGGGCCCGATGATCGTCACGCCGTGCTCGACAGCGACTTCGCCCGGTTTGGTCAGCTCGCAGTTGCCACCACGCTCCGAGGCGAGATCGATGATGACCGAGCGCGGCCGCATCATCGCGACCATCTCTTTGGTGACGAGGATCGGCGATTTCTTTCCCGGGATCGCCGCGGTGGTGATCACCACGTCGCTGTCGTGGATCACCTTGCCCATCATCTCGCGCTGCTTGCGATAGAACTCCTCGCCCATCGCCTTGGCATAGCCGCCCTTGTCCTCGGCCGTATCGGTCTCGAGCTCGAGCTCGACGAACTTGCCACCGAGCGACTCGACCTGCTCGCGCACCGCGGGTCGCACGTCGTAGGCGTGAACGACCGCGCCGAGACGACGCGCGCTGGCGATCGCCTGCAAACCGGCGACGCCCGCACCGATCACGAACACCTTCGCCGGACTGATCGTACCCGCGGCGGTCATCATCATCGGAAACATCTTCGGCAACGCGCCGGCGGCGAGCAGGACCGCCTTGTATCCAGCGATCGTCGCCATCGACG
>JAGQJP010000178.1 GCA_020430585.1 Myxococcales bacterium
AGCTCGCGATTCCGCCCGTCATGCATTTGTCGTCTTCGACGTTCGTCTCCGACGCGCTCGACGCGATCAGCGCCGTCGGGTTGGTGGCGGTCGAGTCTGCCCTCAACCAGGGCTCAGAGGCGGCGCTGTTCGAATCCCACGGATATGAAGCCCTCGTGTTCGGACCCGGGTGGCCGACGTGGACCGACGTCTCCGATGAGGAGTTCATCACGTTGGACCACCTCGAGAAGGCCACCGCGTTCTATAGCGAAATGATTCGTCGATACTGTTGTGATTGACGGCATCCGGGCGATTGACGGCGTCCGGGAGAGTGTCGGCGCGCGACGAGAGGAGGGGTGCTGAGATGACGGCGAAAGTTGCGATCATCGGTGGGACCGGGTACGGCGGCGCAGAGTTGATTCGGCGTTTGCTCGTCCATCCTGGCGCGGAGTTGGTGCGCGTGACGGCGGCGGACAATATCGGAAAGCGGCTGGGCGACGTTCACTTCAATCTCGAGGGCTGCTCCGAGCTGCGATACGAACAGATGCCCGTCGAGGAGGCGGTCGCCGGTGTGGACGTCGCGTTTCTCGCGCTGCCGCACAAGATCAGCGCACACGAAGCGCCGCGGATCCTCGAGCGCGCTCCCGGGATCCGGCTGATCGACCTCTCGGGGGACTTCCGCCTGCGTGACCTTGCGGCGTACGAGACATTCTACGCCAAACATCCGCACCCCGAGTACCTCGGCCGCTTTGCCTATGGGCTGCCCGAGCTATTTCGCGAGCAGATCCTCGCGTCGCGCTGGATTGCGAGCCCGGGATGTTTCGCCACGGCGACGATTCTGGCGCTCGCCGCGGCGGCCAAGGCCGGCTGGTTGTCAGGGAACGTGCGGGTCGTCGGTTGTACCGGTTCGAGTGGCAGCGGCGCAAACCCGAGCCTCGGAACTCACCATCCCCTCCGAAGCCAGAATCTCAAGAGCTACAAGGTGTTGAATCACCAACACGTGCCCGAGATCGTTCAGGCGCTCCAGGACGTGGCCGCCCATTCGAGCGCGTTCGCCCTCGATTTCGTGCCGATCTCGGCACCGCTGGCGCGGGGCATCCTGATCACCGCCTTCCTCGACGTCGACGCCGCGTTGACGCGGGACGCGGTGCTCGAGGGCTATCGTCGCGCCTTCGCGGGCGAACCCTTCGTGCGCGTGCTCGACAGTCGTCTTCCCGAGGTGATCGGTGTGGCAGGTACGAACTACGTCGAGGTCGGGTTCGAGCTCGGTGCGGAGCGCGGCGGTCGGCGACCACTCGTCTGCATGTCGGCACTGGACAATCTGGTCAAGGGCGGCGCCGGGCAGGCGATCCAAAGCTTCAATCTGATCCAGGGCTTCGAAGAGAGCACCACGCTCTCGGATCCAGGGCTATGGCCATGAACGTCGAAGCGCCCGATCTCGTCGTCGTCAAGATCGGTGGGGACGTGGTTGCCGAATCGGCGATCTGCGCGGCGCTCTGCGCTGACATCGCCGAGCTCTGTCGGCGCGGGCACAAGACGGTGATCGTGCACGGAGGCGGACCCCAAGCGACGGCATTGGCCAAGCGCCTCGGGCTCGTCTCGACGATCATCGCCGGACGCCGCGTCACCGACCGGGAGACCCTCGACGTGATGAAAATGACGGTCGCGGGCATCGTGAACGTCGACCTCGTCGCCGCTCTGGTCGGCGCTGGTGTGCGAGCCCTGGGGCTCTGCGGGGCATCGGGATCGCTCGTGCAAGCGGTCAAGCGCCCTCCGCGCCGCGTCGCCGGGGGGGGCGACGATCCGATCGACTTCGGCCACGTTGGTGACATCGTGTCGATCGACGTGGATCTTCTCCAGGATCTACTGGCGCTCTCCTTGGTACCGGTAATCGCCTGTCTCGGGATCGACGCGAAGGGGAACCTCTACAATATCAACGCCGACATCGTCGCCACGCGGGTCGCGGCCCATCTCGGCGCACCTCGGCTCTTTCTGTTCACGGGCGTCTGCGGCGTTCTCCGCGACGTGCGCGACCCGACGAGTCGAATCGAGCGCCTTAGTGTGAACGACGCTCGTCGGGCGATCGCCGACGGATCGGTCAGCGGCGGAATGCTCCCGAAGCTGGAAGAGACCTTCGCCGCCCTGGATGCGGGTGTCGGCGAAGTGGTCGTGCTCGGGGGCGCGCAAGGTCGGCCGTTGCTCTCCGCGATCGATGCTCCGGGCACGGTAGGCACGACGATCGTGCCGTGAGTTTCGAGTCCCTTCCGATCGGCCGCTCTGATCGCCCTCCAGACGACGCATCGTGGCGTTGGTGCTTGAAAAGTGCCGGTGGATGGGCGATGATGAACAGACGTGCCGTGTTGATGGATCGTCGAGAGCGTCGGGTGAGATTGTGATCCGGATGACCGTGTGTCTCGTAATCGCTCTGCTGTTGGGAGCCGGCTCGGCCTTCGGCGCTGACGCCCTCTCGTGCGCGACGATTTCGGCGCTCGATGGTCTCTGTCCCCAGTCGATCTCGTCGACCGAGGATCAGCCCCGGGCGAGCTGTTTCCAGCTGGTGCGACGGATCGAGTCGAAGAGCCGAGTGGGCTATCAGATCCGAAATGGTTGCTCGCGGGCGATCAAGTGTTGGGCGAAAATTTGGGTGCAGTGCGGTGCGGCGCGGAAACATTTCACCGTTCGGTGTTTTGCCGTACCGGGACAGAGCATGCGTTGCTCGAAGATGAATTCGTGCAGTCGAACGTCCTGGGGCGGCGATTGGGGTTGCTCCTTTGCGCGGTAAACATGGCTGAGCGAGAGAAAAAACAGCGAAACACGCTGAATCGAATCGATAATCTGATCAAGGAAGAGATCGCCGGCGAAGAGACGGGCAAGATCAATCCTGGCAAACAGAAGCTCTTCAATACCGGGCAGTTCGAGATGTATCCGCCGAAAGAGCCCGCCGAGAGACCCGCTCCGGAGCGCCCTCAGTCGAGCGCGTCCGTGCGGAACGCGGTCGTCGGAGATGCGCCGCCACAAGCGGGTGCGAGGCAGTGGCTCTTTTGGATCGTCTTCTTTCTGCTCGCTGCGGTGGCGGGGGCGGCCGCCTACGTCTATCTCATCGGGCACTGACCGACGTGGTCTCGTCGGCCCCGCGACCAGGGCGCCACTCTTGAATCATCTGGATCGCGAGCTTGTTGGCCGCCTCGACGCGCTGCTCGACACTGATTCCGCCGACGAAGCTTCCCGCGAGAGTGACGCCTGGCGCTGCTGTCAGTGCGTTTCGAGCGCGGGCAATCCGATCGTCGTGACCCAGCGTGTATTGTGGTATCGCGCGAGCCCAGCGCTGAACCCGCGAGAACCGCGCCGCCTCGCTGATCTCGAGCAGCTCGCGAACTTCGGCTTCGGCTCGCTGGACGATCGGGTCCGCTCCGAGCCCGGCGATGTCCCGATGATGCGCGCCCCCGAGAAATACCGTGAGCAGAATCTGGCCGCCGGGCGCCCGATTGGGAAAGAGGGATGACGAGAAGAGGACGCCGAGAATCGATCGCCGCTCCGAGCTCGGGATCAAGAAGCCGAAGCCATCGAGCGGATGGCCCACCGCCTGCCGCGAATAGCCGAGATGGCAGACCGATACGGGAGGAAGGTCGATCGCTCTCAGCTCGTCCGCCGCTTCCGACGACAGGCTCTCGACGAGCGACGCCGCGGCAGGCGCTGACGTCGTGATGACGATGCGCTGGAAGGGACCCCGCCGCTCGAGAGCATCGATGGACAGATAGTAGCCGTCAGGCTCGCGTCGAATCGCCGAAATCGCCGTTCCCAGCTCGGTTTCCCCGGCGAGGGAGCGCGCCAGCGCGCCCGTGATCGTGCCCAACCCATCGATGAAGGAGTACATGCTGCGACGGCGCTTCTTGTGCGGCTGCACGTTTTTGCGCTTCCCGAATGCGCTCTTGATCGCGCCGAGAAAGAGGCTGCCGCCGACGCGCTCGAGCTCCGCCAGTTTCGGAAACGACGCGGCCGCCGAGAGGGTCGTCGGATCGCCGGCATAGACCCCGCTGATGAAGGGATCGAGCAGGTGGCTCGCCACCTCTGGGCCGAGGCGACGTGAGACGAAATCGGAGAGCGACTCCTCTTCGCCCCGTCGGCGCTTCGGGATGAACGGCTCGGCGAACATGCGCAACTTGGCGCGCCCCGAGAGGAGCGGCGTCTGGATGAAGGCGATGGGGTTGGTCGGAACGGGATGGAGCTCGCCGTCGAGCAAGATGTAACGCTTGTTCGCCGCCGGATTCGCCGTGACCAACTCGTTCTCGAGGCCTAGATCGTCGGTCAGGTCGAGGAGATACTCGGCGGTACCGGCCACCGTATTGGGGCCTAGCTCGCAGAGGTAGCCACCCTCGTTCACCGACTGCACGACCCCGCCGGCGCGCTCGGCACCGTCGAACAGCCGCACGGCGCAGCCAGCCTCTCGGAGTCGATAGCCGAGAACCAGGCCCGAGATGCCGGCGCCGACGATCGCGATCGTCATCCTCGTGCCTCCTCGCGGCGATAGGACTTCACCGTCTCGATCACCGCCCGCGCGTGGTCGACGGGTGTATCGGGTAGGATCCCGTGGCCTAGATTGAAAACGTGGCCGGGCTCGGAGCCGAAGCGCTCGAGCGTCGCCAACGTTCGGCTCACCACCTCGTCGCGTGGCGCGTAGAGCACATCGGGATCGAGGTTGCCCTGGAGCGCGACGCTCTGCCCCACTCGACGGCGTGCGTCGGCGGGATCGACCGTCCAGTCGATCCCCAAGCCGTCCACTCCCGTCTCGACCATCATCTCGAGCAGCGGGCTCGTGTAGCGACCGTAGAGCAAGATCGGCACATCGCACCCCGCGCGCACGAGCTCGACACAGCGGCGCGTGACGGGCAGGATCCTCGCGCGATAGTCGTCGGGCGAGAGGCAGCCAACCCAGGTATCGAAGAGCTGCACCACATCGGCTCCGTTGGCGATCTCGTAGCGCAGATACGAGGCGATCGTCTCGGCGAGCATCGAGAGCAGGCGGTCGAAGAGCGCGGGCTCTTGAAACATCATCAGCTTCGTCTTGTGGAACGTGCGCGAGGTCCCCCCCTCGATCAGATAGCTCGCCATCGTGAACGGCGCGCCGGCGAAGCCCAACAGCGGGATATCGTCCCCCGCGGAGGCGCGGACGAGTCGCATCGTCTCGGCGATGTCGGGCGATGCGATCGATGGGTCGGGTGTGACGAGCCGAGCGACGTCGTCGGCGTTCGCGATCGGGTGGCGGAATTTCGGGCCGCCGTCACCAAACTCGAGCTCGGCGCCCATCGCTTCGAGGGGCGTGAGGATGTCGTTGAAGAGGATCAGGGCGTCGGTTCCAATCGCCTCCAGGGGCATCAACGTCACCTCCGCAGCGAGCGCGGGTGATTTCATCAGCTCCATGAACGAGTGCTGAGCGCGCAACGCGCGGTAATCCGCGAGGTAGCGTCCGGCCTGGCGCATGATCCAAACAGGAGGCCGATCGATCGGTTGGCGCCGCAGGGCGCGAAGCATTCGTTCTCTAGGCGTCATTTCGGGCTCACCCTTCCAGTTGGTCAGTTTCCGTCGGCTTCCAGCTGCTGTGCGATGGTTTTGAAGAATGACTTCCAATCGAACTTGTAGGTCGCGCCGAGGAGGTGCCCCACCTCTTGGAGGTGGTCGGCGGGGAGGCAGCCCATGAAGCGTCCCCATCGGGCGCTCTCGACGGCGACGAGCCCGTCGTTGGCCACACCCGAGAGCCCGCCCAGGGCGGTCCAGGTGGGGAGGAGCACCGCCGTGATCGGCGTGCGATAGTCCGGCGTCGGATGCTCGGCCCCCGCGCACTCTTTGTGTCCGTCAGCGCTCAGTCCCGCAATTCCCGCCCACGAGAAGTAGGCGACCCGCGGGTCGTCGGGGTTGGCCGCGTTGAACGCCGCAATCCCGTCCTGCGAGAAGAGTTGCATCGAAGCGCGATAGTCGGGCGATTGCAGTGGCTCGGTATAGAGGTTTCCCGCAATCCAGGCTAGCGTATCGATCAGATCGTCGCTGATTCCCGGAATCAGCCCGAGGGCGATGTCGGCGACCTTCGTACCACGGTGCGGCGTGGCGATCGTCGTCACCGTTGCGACCCGATCACCGTAGCCGAGCGACGAAACGACGAAGCGCGCGTCGAGACCACCTTGGGAGTGCCCGATCAGGTTTACCTTCCCCGCACAGGTGCACCCGAGGACCTTGTCCACGAACGTCGCCAGCTGTTGCCCACGCACCGTCGTGCTGTTGAAGGGATCGACGATCGAGACGTAGACCGCGTAGCCCTGGCCACGGAGATACTCGGGAATCTGATAGAAGTAGTCGAGCGTCGCGAACTCTTTGAAGCCGCCCATCCCGTGGGCGAGGATGATCGGGTAGCGATTGCGCATCTTGCGCAGCGGTCGGATCTCGCCGCAAAGATTGGCATCGTACGACGAACAGATCGCCTCGGGATTCGGCTCGGCGACGAGCGGGCCCGTGTCGTCGAAATCGATGCCGCCTTTGGACGCCGGCGGCTGCGTGCCCTCGTTCGACCGAGAGGTCTGGCTCGAACCGGTCGAGGTCGTCGTGGTGACGGGGGTGTCGACGACTCCAGTCGTGCGATTCGAGTCGTCGGGGAGGCTTGCGGGCGCGCAGGAAAGCGACAAGAGCGCCAGAATCAACGCGGCGCTGCAAGCGAAGCACTTGGTCCCGTGGTGCATCGAGCCCTCCGCTGGGCGATTTCCGTGCCATTCGAAGCCAGCACCATACCACGGTAGCGCACGAGCGTCAACGAGAGGAGAGGGGTCCTATTGGACGGTCTTGAAGAGGTCGAGCTTGGGGGCGATCGAGAGTCGTAGCGGGTCGCGTCCCGGGATCTTGACGATCACCTCGTATTGGTTGATCGCGACGATCTGGCCCTTTTCGGTCCCGATCGTGCGATTCTTCCAAACGATGTAGCCGTTGCCCTCGGGGTCGACGAGCAGCGCCTTGGGAATCTCGGTGGCGCTCATGATCGCCTTGAGTTGGTAGCGACTGACCGAGTAACGCTCGAGGGGCGGCCGCTCGGAGAGGGGCACCGTGTTCTTCGGCGTCTCGACCCGCTTGGGTTGCACCTTGACGACGTTGCGCGGTTTGTCGATCCAGCGCTCCATCTGTGGTTCGAAGGGATCGCGGATCTTGTCCATCTCCATGTTCTCGATTTTTTGGAGATAGGTCCGGAAGTGCACGCGAACGACCTTCCAGTTCGCGTTGGCTGGTCGCCGTCGTTTCTTCACGGTGACCGTCGGTCGTCGCGAGGGCGGGCGCTGCGTCGTGGGCCCAAACGGATTCTGCGGAGGCTTCTTGTCGCCTCCGCACCCCGGCAGCGAGGTGCCGATGAGCACGATGAGCCCGAGGCTGATGAGCGTGCGCTTGGTGGTCACGAAGTCGAACATCGGTTCCTCCCTACTTCCGCCGGCGAGAGCCGTCGACGAGCATGTAGGTGTTCGAAACAAAACGAGATTTCAAGATCGATACGCGCTTGCCGTCGATCGTGTCGCTCCCCGATGGCGCGATGTCGATCTGATCGACGTTGACGATGCGCTTCATTTGGCCTTGGCGCACCGCGCGGTCGGAGAGCTTGCGAAGAAACGAGATCAGCGCGATGAACGTCCCTTTGACCTCGGTTCGGATCGGCAGACGGGCAAAGTTCGCTTCGTACTTGCGTTCGAGACGCTGTGTGTTCTCGATCACGAGTTGCGAGGTCTTTGCGTCACCTTCGATGCTGGCGATGAACGTGTCGCTCTCTTCGGAAGAGGGCAGCATCTTCTTGATCATCGAGAGCTTCTTCTCGAGCTCCTCGTTCTCTTTTTTGACCTTCAACGGATTGAACTTATCAGAGTTTTGCTTCAACTCTCGAACGCGGAGACTCAACTGGGTGTTCTGCCCCTTGATCTTGGCGGTCTCGTCTTTCGTCGCCGAGTAGGCGAAGAAATAGAAGATCAGCGCGATTACGGTCATCGCCAGGGCGAGCAGGCCGAGGCGCTGGTTCAGGGGTATCTTCATGAACTTGTCGATCATCGCTCAGCCCTTCTTCTTCATATCGGCGTAAAGGGCGCCATCGTAGTCGACCCGGCACTTCAGCCGGAACTCGATGTAGCGCAATTTCAATCGGGAATCGTTGCGGAAACGCTGACTCTGGAGCAGAACCTCGGTGAAGAACGCCGTGTCGTTCAAGCGGTTGATGAACTCGGCGACGTCGCTGAGGTCTTTCGCAACGCCTTCGATCATCATTTCGCCCGAGGCCTCGCGTAGCGACTTGATGAAGATGTGGCTCGGATCCCATTCGCACTTCCAGCCGATGTGGTTCAGGTCGCCTTCCTCGCTACCCAGGTTCTTCTTGATATCGCGAACTTGGCGCGAAATTTGGCTCGGCGGGCGCAGCACGTACGAGAGGAAGAGGAGCAGGTTCTCAGGCCCCGGGCGTTCGACGGCCTTGAGCACCTGGTAGCGCTTCTTCAAGATCGCTTGTCGGCCCTGCAGGCCCTTTTGCGCCTTGATCTGGCGCTCGAACTTGCCGATCTCTTGTTGCAGACTGTTGCGCTGTTGCTTCAAGCCGTTGAGATCGGTCTCCAGAGAGCTCTGCCAGAGGTAGAGCGCGCCGATCTCGACGACGATCGCCATCGCGAACAGCAGGATCATCTGCCGTCCGCTTCGCTTCTTCCGCGATTCCTTTTGCGGAAGTAGGTTGATCCGAATCATCGTTCTCCCCCACGTCGCAGCCCCAGGCCGACGCTGACCGCCGCCATCGGCGAAATCGTCTGCAGAAAATCGAGATCGAAGCGACGGTTGTCGATAATCACGTTCTTGAACGGGTTGGATTGCTCGACCGGTATTTCCGTGGTGCGCTCGAGTGTTTTGACCAGCGCGGGCATCTTGGACGAACCGCCGCTGAGGTAGATCCGCGAGATCCCGGCGTTGACCGTCGTCGCGGCGAAGAAGTCGAGGGAGCGCTGGATCTCGTTGACCAGCGTCTCCGAGACCATCTCGCAGATCTTTTCGACCTCTTGCGGAATGATGCTCCCGGCGTCTTCGTCCATCCCGCCGCCCGTCTTGTACGTTTCGGCCTCGTCGTAGTTGACGTTGAGCTGCTTTTGAATCTCGCCCGTCACCAGGTCACCGCCCATCGTGATGTCGCGGGTGAAGGTGGTCACGCCGTTCGAGACGATATTGATGTTGATCACGGAGGCGCCGACATTGACCAGGGCGATCGTCTGGTCGGGGACCCGCCCGTAATTCAACTCGAACTGGTTTTGCAGCGCGAAGCAGTCGACGTCGACGACGACGGGGTTGAGATTCGCCTCGAGGATCAGGGTCATGTACTCGTTGATCACGTCTTTTTTAGCCGCCACGAGCAGCACGTCCATCTGACCCTGTCCCGCTTTGGGGTTGAGGATCTCGACGTCGACGTTGACGTCCTTGATATCGAAGGGAATGTACTGCTCGGCCTCCCACTGGATCGACTCCTCGAGCTCGTCGATCGTCTGCTCGGGGAGGCTGATCTTCTTGATGATCACCGAGTGGCCAGAGATCGAGACGGCGACATCCTTGTTGCGCAGCTTGTTGACCTTGACCAGCTCCTGGATCGCGCTGACGACATCGGAGGAGTTCATCAGCGAGCCGTCGACGATCGCCTCGGGAGGCAGCTGAATGTACGAGAAGTTTTGCAGCGTGACGCCTTTTCCCGTCTCTTTGAGCTGGATCAGCTTGATCGAGTGGGAACCGATGTCGAGCCCGATGGCGTTTTTTCCAGAAGCCATGTGACCTCGTTTTCGACCCGTATTTTTGCGGTCGCGGGGATGTTCCACCGCCGATCATCGCAGACGCACTACGAGTCGTCAATAAAATCGCCCGATTCTCTTGTTGTTCTGACGACTCTTCGGAACAACGAGCGATCGGTCCTCACTATTCCTCGACGCGCGAGCGCCGAGCCCGCACGGCGCCTCGACGGTCAAACGCCGACCCGCACCACACCTCGACGGTCAAACGCCGAGGCCCGTTTCAGCAGGTCGGTTCGCGGCAGCTCGATCGTACGACGACCGCTGGATTTGTCTATTTTTTCGCCACTCGGGGTCGACGTTCGGGATTCAGAGATCGATCCCGTACTCGCGGATCTTGTACAGCAGGGCGCGGTGGCTGATCTCGAGGAGGCGCGCGGCGTAGGTGCGGTTGCCCGACGTTTTCTTCAAGGCGCGGCGGATCAGCTGCTCTTCGATGATGCGGCTGGTCTTCTTGATCGACAGCTCCCCCGAACGGAGCACCGTGTTGACCGGGTCATGCGCATCGAAGAGCTTCTCGGGCAGCGTGTCGAGCGTGATTCGGTCCGTTTCGGTCAAGACGATCGCCCGCTCGACCAGATTCTCGAGCTCTCGAACGTTACCCGGCCAGGCGTAGGCCAAGAGCACCTTGAGCGCGTCCGAGGTGATGCCGTCGACGACGGTCTTGAGACGGCGATTGGTCTCGCGGATGAAGTGATCGATCAAGAGCGGGATGTCCTCTTTGCGTTCCCGTAGCGGTGGCAAGTGAATCGGCAGGACATTGAGCCGATAGAAGAGGACCTCGCGGAAGCGCTTCTCTCGCACCTCGACGCCGAGATCGCGGATCGTCGCGGCGATGATTCGCACGTCGACTTTGACATCGCGGGTATCGCCGACCCGTCGGATCCCTTCTTCTTGGAGCACCCGCAGCAGCTTGACCTGGAGCGACGAGGGCAGCTCGCCGATCTCGTCGAGAAACAGCGTCCCGCCGTGCGCCTCTTCGAAGAGACCGGGTTTGTTCTGGATCGCGTCGGTGAAGGCCCCTTTGACGTGACCGAAGAGCTCACTTTCCAACAGGTTTTCTGGAATCGCACCGCAGTTCACGGCGACGAAGGCGCGGTCCCGACGATCGGAGTTGAGGTGCAGCGCGCGGGCGATCAGCTCTTTTCCCGTGCCGCTCTCGCCCGTCACCAGAACCGTCGTCTTGTACTCGGAGATCTTCTCGATCGTGCGGAAGATCTTCAACATCGCCGAGCTCTTGGTGACGATCCGACCGAAGTTGTACTCCCGGCTGATCTGCTCGCGGAGCTTTCGATTCTCGCGCTGCAGCTTCTCTCGCTCCTCGGCCTTGCGCAACGTGAGGAGAATCTCATCGGACTTGAAGGGCTTGGAGATGTAGTCGTAAGCCCCGAGCTTCATCGCCTCGATCGCCGTGTCGATGCTGCCGTAGGCGCTCATCATGATCACCGTCGAGTCGAAACCGCCCTCCTTGAAGGACTCGAGGAACTGGAGGCCCCCCATCTGTGGCATGTTGACGTCGCAGAGGATCAGGTCGTACTGCCGCTTCCCGAGCTCGTCCAGCGCGGAGCTAGCGCTCGTCGTCGTCGACACCTGGTATCCGTGGCGGCGCAGGATCGCCTGTAACATGTGTGCGAAGTTCTCTTCGTCGTCGATCACGAGGACCGTGTGTGCGTTCATCGTCTCGCCTGCCGCTGGTTGCCGTCCGATCATAACGCGACTCCGCCACCGGCGGCAATCAAAGGCAGATCGATCACGAACGTCGCACCGCCACCAACGGACGCTTCGACGCGCAGGTCACCGCCGACGTGCTTGAGGATCTGCTGCGAGATCGAGAGTCCGAGGCCCGTTCCAGAACCCGGTTCTTTGGTGGTGAAGAAGGGATCGAAGATTCGACGCAGATGCTCGGGAGCGATCCCCGGCCCGTTGTCGCTGACGTAGAGCGACAATCGAGAGTCGAGCGTCTCGCCGTGGATTCGCACCGTCGGCGCGCTGATCTCCGCCTCCCCGAGGGCGTCTGCGGCGTTGAAGAGCAAATTGACGAGCACCTGCTGGAGCTTGCCAGCTGTGATCCGCGCCATCGGCAGCTCGTCGGCGAGATCGATCGTCAGCGTCAACTCCTTGAACCGCTTCTGTGGTTTGACGAGCTCGACGCACGAGCGAACGACCGAGCGGACGTCGCAGCGCG
>JAGQJP010000179.1 GCA_020430585.1 Myxococcales bacterium
GCAGCCACGGCGCTAGGTCGAGCTCCTCGGCGAGCGATCGACGCGGCTGCTCGACACGCGCAAGACGACCCCGGGCTGGCGCGCGATCGAAAAGGCGGCGGTGCGCCACGGAGGCGCCCACAATCACCGCTTCTCCCTCGACTCGGGCGTGATGATCAAGGACAACCACATCCGCGCCGCGGGCTCGATCACCCTCGCGGTCGAGCGGGTACGGACCAGCGCCCCCCAACTGTTGCGCATCGAGGTCGAGGTGACGAGCTTCGACGAGCTCGATGAGGCGTTGGCGGCGGGGGTCGACGTGATCATGCTCGACAACATGTCGCCCGACGACGTGCGACGCGCGGTGCGAGTGATCGACGGCCGAGCGATCTCGGAGGCCTCGGGGGGGATCAACGATGCGACCCTCGTCGCCTACGCCGCGACGGGTGTGGACACGATCTCCTTGGGCGCCCTGACGCATTCGGCGCGAGCGGTGGACATCTCGATGGAGCTCGGCGACCGATGACGATCGAGGGCCTCGCGCTCCCTCCCGACACGAGCCTCTGGCTGGCGGCCCAACTGCCGAGCATCGACTCGACGAACAGCCATCTCTACCAGTGGGCGCTGCGCGAGCAGCTCTCCGAGGGCGCGCTGGTCGTCGCCGACGCCCAATCAGCTGGCCGAGGACGCCGACAGCGACGCTGGATTTCCCCCAAGGGCGGGCTCTACCTCTCGCTACTCTTGCGCCCGACGATCGCCCCAGCCGCGGTCTCGGCGATCACACAGCTCGCGGCCGTCGCCCTCTACCGCGCCGTCTCCTCACTGGTCGGGGCCGACGAGCTCCAGCTGAAGTGGCCGAACGATCTGCTCTATCGCGGACGTAAGGTCGCTGGGATCCTCTGCGAGCTCGCGGCGAACGGCGATCGACTGGACTTCGTCGTCGTCGGGATCGGCGTCAACTGTCGGGAATCCGATCTGCCCGGTGAGCTGGAAGCGATCGCCACGACGCTTCCGTTCGCCCGCGGCGAGCTCTTCACGGCGCTCGTGCGCGAGCTGGAGGCGAGCTACCGCGACTTCGGACAGCGCGGGATCGGGGCCCTCGCGGGGTATCCGCGCCTGTTGCGCATCGTCGGCCGCCGAATTCGAATCGAAGATGGCGAGGAGCGGGTCGAGGGCGTGGTCGCGCGGCTGGGCCCGACGGGAACGCTGATTCTCGCCCTCGACGACGGAGACGAGCGAGAATGTTGTACTGGAGACGTGACGCTACTCGACTGACCGCGTGGAGGCAGGATGCTGCTCTCGATCGACATCGGCAATACCAACATCGTCCTCGGCGTCTTCTCGGGTGACGAGCTGCTGCACCACTGGCGCTTGCAGAGCCACGTGGGCCGAACGAGCGACGAATACACGATGCTCGTCTGGCAGCTCCTTCACGCCTCAGAGGTCGATCACAAAGCGATCGGTGGCGCGATCATCGCCAGCGTCGTCCCACCGCTTCAAGAGGTCTTCGTCGCGCTCGTCGAGAGCTTTCTCGGCCTCGAGCCGATGATCGTCGGCCCGGGAATCAAGACCGGGATGCCGATCCTCTACGAGAACCCGCGAGAGGTGGGCGCCGACCGAATCGTCAACGCCGTCGCCGCCTTCGAGGAGTACAAGCAGGGGCTGTTGATCGTAGACTTCGGCACCGCGACGACATTTGACGCGATCTCGCCGCGCGGCGAATACATGGGTGGCGCGATCGCACCGGGCATCGGGATCAGCATGGACGCCCTCTTCCGAGCGACGGCCAAGCTTCCGCGCGTCGAGTTCTCGATTCCCAAGCGCGTCATCGGTCGCAACACCGTCACGAGCATTCAATCGGGAATCGTCTTCGGGTACACCGGGCTCGTCGACGGGATCATCGACCGAATGGAGCAGGAAGCCGCCTTCCCCCTGCGCGTCGTCGCCACGGGCGGTCACGCGCAATCGATCGCGAGCCTCTCGCGGCGAATCGAAATCGTCGATCCGCTCCTCACGCTGAAGGGCCTACGGCTGCTGTACGAACGCAACGCGGCGAACCCGGCTCCGTGACCGGCTCGACGGGGCCGCGCGACGACTCCCTCCGAGGCCGCAAAGACCGCGGTTTTGCTGGCTTGACTTTCAGATTCAGTTGTCATAAAAGTAGATGTTCCGCAAACAGGTGGCAGCAGCGCGGCAGCGCTTCGCTTGCAACGGATCTCGAACCTCAAACCGGGCAGGGGAATGATGAAACTTTCCGATTCCAAGCAGATTCGTAACGTGGGCTTCGTGGGGCACGGCCATTGCGGCAAGACATCGTTGGGGGAGGCGATGATCTTCTCCGCGGGAGCTTCGACGCGACTCTGCCGAGTCGATGACGGCAACACGAACCTGGATTTCGAGCCCGAAGAGATCAAGCGCCGAGGCTCGATCAGCACGAGCTTCTTCAGCGTCGAGTGGAACAAGCACAAGCTGAACCTCGTCGACATGCCTGGTGACGTCAACTTCTTCAACGACACGCGTGCCTGCATCCAGGCGGTCGACGCCGTCGTTCTGGTCGTCTCCGCCGCTGACGGGGTCGAGGTCGGGACCGATCGGAGCTGGGAGCTGATTCGTCAGCTCAAGCTCCCCTGCGCGATCGTCATCAACAAGATGGACCGCGAGCGCGCGAGCTTCCAGGGCGCGCTGGAGGATATCCGCAGCCATCTTTCGGGCTCGGCGACGGCGGTGCAGATTCCGATCGGCAAGGAGCACGACTACAGGGGCTTCGTCGACATCCTCAGCGGCAAGGCCTACGAGTTCGCCACCGACGGCAGTGGGACCTTCAAGGAGGTCCCCGTCCCCGCCGATCTGCAGGACGAGCTCGAGGCGTCGCGGGAGTCGCTGATGGAGAGCGTCGCCGAAAACGACGAGGCGCTGCTCGACAAGTTCTGCGAAGAGGGTGAGCTCGACGCCGACGAGCTACGTCACGGCTTGATCAAAGGCGTTCGCACCGGCGGCTTCATCCCCGTATTCTGCAGCTCGGCGACGCACAACATCGGCGCCCAGCACGTAATGGACTTCGTCGTCGAGATCTTCCCCTCGCCCGTCGACCGTCCCGCGTGGAAGGGCGCCCATCCGACGACGGGCGAGCCCATCGAGCGCGCGTCGTCCCCCGACGAGCCGTTCAGCGCGTTGATCTTCAAGACGATCGTCGACCCTTACACGGGCAAGCTGACCGTCTTTCGCGTCTGCAGCGGTAGCCTCGGTGGCGACGACAACCTCTACATCCCGAACGTCGACACCAAGGAGCGGTTCGGTACGGTCTTCGAGCTCCACGGCAAGAAGACCGAAGCGCTCGAGGGCGCGATCTGCGGCGACATCGTCACCGTCGCCAAGCTGAAAGAGGCGACGACGGGGCAGACCTTCGCCGACGAGAAGCACCCCGTGGTCTACACGATGCTGCCGACGCTGCCGCCCGTCATGTCGTTTGCGATCCATCCGAAGTCCCAGGGCGACGAGGACAAGATGGGTAGCGCCCTTCATCGCCTCGCCGAAGAGGACCCCTCGCTGCACCTGATGCGCGACGAGCAGTTCAACGAGTTTCTCCTTCAGGGGATGGGCCAGGTCCACATCGAGACGATGATCGACCGCCTCAAGCGCAAGTTCGGCGTCGAAGTGACGTTGAGCACGCCCCGGGTGCCCTACCGGGAGACGATCAAAGGCACGGCTTCCGCCCAGGGCAAGTACAAGAAACAGACGGGTGGGCGCGGCCAGTTCGGCGACGCCCACGTCGAAATCTCGCCGCTGCCACGCGGAGGGGGCTTCGAGTTCCAGGACGCGATCGTCGGCGGTGTGATTCCGCGGCAGTTCATCCCCGCGGTCGAAAAGGGGATCATCGAGACGATGGAGAAGGGGATCGTCGCTGGTTACCCCGTCGTCGACCTGAAAGCGAAGCTCTACTTCGGCTCGTACCACACCGTCGACTCGAGCGAGATGGCCTTCAAGGTCGCGGGCTCGATGGCCTTCAAGAAAGCCTTCGAAGATGCAAAGCCCGTGCTCCTCGAGCCCGTGATGATGATGGACATCATCGTTCCCGAAGAGAGCCTCGGCGACGTGATGGGTGACATCAACAGTCGTCGCGGTCGCGTCCAGGGGATGGAGGCGAAGGGGCGCAACCAGGTGATCCGCGCACTGGTTCCGATGTCCGAGGTGCTGCAGTACTCGCCCGACCTGAACTCGATGACGGGTGGCCGCGGTACCTTCACGATGGAGATGAGCCACTACGAGGAGGTCCCGGGCCACCTTGCCGACAAAGTGATCGCCGAGTCGAAGAAAGCGGATGACGAAAAGTAGCAAGATCACACCGTTCATGCCGCTGACCGCGAGCCTCGTCAGCGAACCACTGCGCAACCACGTCGATCCCACGTCGCCGCAACAGGTGCGGATGCCGGCCGCCAAGAACCTCGTGCCGATGCGTCCAGCGGATATGCTGACCGTCCTCGCGGTCTTGCTCTTCGATCCCGATCGCGAGGTCTCGGACGCGGCGCGGGAGAGCCTGTTCGGCGTGCCTGAGACAATGGCCCTGCGAGGCCTCTCCGAAGCGCTGCCAGCGCTCGTTCTGGACGTCTGCGCGAAGGCGTTCAGCGATCGGGAGGAGGCGCTGGTGACAATCCTGCGCAATAACGCCACCGACGATCGCACCTTCGCCTCGGTCGCGACCAACGGGCGTGGCCGCGTGCTCGAGATCGTCGCCGACAACCAGAAGCGCTACCTGCGTCACACCGAGATCATCGAGGCGCTCTACCACAACCCACACACGCCGATGAGCACCGTCGACCGCGTGATCGAGACCGCCGTGCGGCACGAGGTCATGATCGACAGCATCCCGGCCTTCGAGATCGTCGCCGCCGAGATCCGAGGCGACGCTGTACCCGGGCAGGAGAACACCCGCTTCGAGGGGATGGACGACGAGCAATACCTCAAGCTCCTGGCACAGTTCGGCGCCTTCGAGTCCGAGAAGCCCGCTCCGATCCCCGCCGAGATGGAAAACGTCGACGAGGAAGAACCAGCCGAAGTGGAAGACGAGGTGCGCTTCGCCGACCTGACGCAGAAGCTGGCCAAGTTGAATCTCTCCCAGCGGATTCGCCTGGCGATGGTCGGCGACAAGAACGCGCGCTCCCTGTTGATCCGCAGTCCGCAGAAGCTCGTGTCGACGGCGGTGCTGCGCAATCCGCGGATCACCGACATGGAGGTCCTCAACTTCGCACAGAACCGCTCGATCTCTGAGGATTGTGTCCGCCTGATCTCGAACAACCGCGACTGGACGAAGAACTACCAGATCGCCTACGCCCTCACCTGCAATCCGAAAACCCCAGCCCGTCTCGCGATGCGTTTTCTCAGTAGTCTGTTCGAGCGCGACCTGCGCTCTGTCGCCAAGAACCGCAACATCTCGGTCGCGATCCAACGTCACGCGAAGAAAACTCTGGAAATGAAAGAGAAGCGTCGCGGTTGAACCGCGGTGAGTAGGCGGGCGCGGGCGAGATCGTGGTACAGGGGCTACGACTCCGTGCTGACGAGCTCGCTCGCTTTCGCCAACAGCTCCCGAAGCTGCCCCTGGACGGCGCGGAGTGCCTTGATTTCGTTGAACGAGCCCGTGAGCTTGTCGTTGATCTCGGACTTCTCGGCTTCGATCGAGGCGACGTTCGCTTCGAGATCGCTCTTTACCTTGGTCAGGCGGTCGATATCGCCCTGCAACACCTGCGTCGTCTGGTTCATCGTGCTCTCGAGCTCCCGCTTCTCCGCTTGGAGGAGCTCGATCGACTCTTCGAGCCCGCGCTTTTCTTCTTCGACCGCCCGAATCTTCTCCTCGAACTCGGCCTTAGCCGCATCGGCTCGCGCTTGCGCATCGTTGAGCTGACGCTTGGTGTCGTCAGCCGCCGCGGCGAGCGCCGACGCTTTGTCCTCGACCGCTTGTTTTGCCGCGCTCTCAGCCGCCGCCTTTGTTTCGGCGAGCGACGATTCGAGGGCAGCGACGTTCTCGCTGAGCTCCTGCGCCTCGATCGTCTTCTCGTCGAGCTGCGATTCGAGCTGAAACACGCGCGCCTCGACGGTCCGAGATTTTTCGCCGTAGGCCTGGAGCTCTTCTTTGAGCTCGTTCTCTTTCGCCGCTGCCGCGTCACGAAGGCTGGCGAGCTCGGCCTCGACGTCGCGTTTGGCGCTCGTCGTCTCGTCCAGCGTTCCCTTGAGGCTCTCGATCGTCGACTCGAGCTCGGTCTTCTCGCGCGCGTGCGCCGCCTTGGCCGCATCCAGCTGACGCTGCACCTGTTCGGCGTCACTGCGCGCCTGCGTCGCGATCATGTTCGCTTCGGAGACCTGGAGAATCGTCTGGTCGCTCTGGGATTCGAGCAGCTCCTTCTCGGCGGAGAGCATCTCGAGTCGGCGACGCGTCGTCGAGAGCTCGCCTTCCGCCTCTTCCGCCGCCTTCTTCGCCGAGTTCAGCCGATTGCGCAGGTCGAGCACCTCTTTCTCTTTCTGCATCAATCGGTCACGTAGCTCGAGCTGGGACCGATCCGCGTCGCTGGTCTTGTTGCGTACCTCGTCGAGCTCACCTTCGCGCTTGGAGAGTCGCTTCTCGAGCATCTCCAGCTGAATCTCCAGATCGGAGACGCGGCTCTTGTACTTGCGATTTTCCTGCAGCGCTTCGAGCAGTTGTTGCTTCACACCCCCCCCGATCACATGCGGTCCACTGGTGTCGCTTCCAGGTGCCTCGGTCGCCTCGTTTTCCGCTTTGGGTACTGGCTTGGGAACAGGCTTCGGTGCAGACGCGGGCGCTGGCTCCGATTGTGCTTTGGTTGGCGCCGCCGGCGGCGGCGCAGCGGGCGTTGGCACAGGCGGCGTCGCTGGCGGAGACGATTCGCTTCGGTTCGGCGTCGGCGGCGGCGCGACCTCGGCTTTTTCCGGATGCAACGACTCGATCGCCCCTTCGTCGATGCTCTCGATGAAGTCGTCGGAGAACTCGTCGATGTCGTCGCCCTCGAATTGCGGAAAATCCTCGGAATCGAGATGATCCGCCGTCGGGGCCGAGTCGTGTTCTCCGCCCGAGTCGAGCTCGGCGAAATTGATGTCGAAGTCGTCCTTTCCGCCCGCAGCGACGCCGTCCTTGGCCTCCAGGGGCAAGAAGAGCACGACCTTGTCGAGCAGTTGCACTTGATCGAAGGGCTTGAGCAAATACTCGTCGGCGCGGGTCGGGAGCTTCTTGTGTTCGTCGAACTTCTTCTGCGTCGCCTCGGCGGAGGTCAGGATCAGCGGGATCGATTTCAGCTCGGGGTCGCGTTTGAGCTTGCTGCAGACGGCATACCCCAACGCCTTCTTCGAAAGCTCGGCGCAGAGAATGATCAGCTCGGGCCTGAAGCTCGAAGCGACGGCTTTGACGTTTTGGGAGTCGTCGATCGCATTCACCTCGACGTCATAACCTTTGAGAAATGCGTTGAACTTGTCAATTGACTCCTGGTCCGTGTCGATGATCAGTATCCGTCTTGTGGCCATAACGCACTTTCGTTGTTGAATGGAAAGGAACCCGATTTGCGGCGATGCGTTCAGGTTAAAGCAACTGCCGCCCATTTGTCAACAGACTTGCTGCGACCAACTTCACTGTTTTCCGAGACTTATTCGCGCCCCGGCCCCCGTTGACCCGCGAGGATCAGAGGTTCGCGAGCGCACGTATACGGACGGTTTTGGCTATTCCCATGAGGATGTCGAAGGAGGGGCACAGCGAGCGCGAGCAGGCGACGCTGATGACGGCCTGTACCGTAGGTAGACTGACGGTCAGAAAAACGAGCTCGTTCCGAACCGAGAGAAACGCTTTGTCCGGCAGATCGGTGACGTTCTCGACGTTCGGGAACGAACGCTTCATCGCGGCGAATTTTCGCCGTGCGGAGGCTTTGGAAAGAGACTTCCAGACCTGAATCGCGACGCCGAAGGCCTTGCCCGAAACCGGCTGGAAATAGAGCGCGTTGTACCCGGGACCGACCTCCTGGCCCATCAGGCTGCGGCGGCGAAAGCGGGCGCGTTTGCCGACGATCGTGACCAGTTCTTTGTCGGTGATCATCTTCTCCAGCGACAGCGGTGGACCGACGCGCGTCGGCTCGGGCGGCTCGTTCTTCGGCGCTGGCTCTGGTGGCGTGGTGTGTTTCGTCACGCTCGGATTCGGGGCTTTCGAATGTCGGTATTGTCCAAACCGTCGATACTTGCGGCGATACGGAGAGCGCGGTGGCTTGTTCGCCAAGCGAGGTCCGCGATAGGGTGCCAAGTGCGTCGGCCGTGGCGCCACCTTGCGATCCGCACCGAGGGTTCCGGGGCGCGGCGCGTGCTTCAACCGATTGTTTGTGTCGGCGTAGCGCCGTCGATAGGGATTGACTCCGTTGCGAACGTGTCGGGGATGGTGATACGGACGCGTTCGGCGAACTAGCGGTCGGTTCGGTACGTGATTCTGGACGTCGCCGCGCGTCATTCGTCGTTTCTCGACGTGCTCCGAGCTCGGTTTGGGCTTCTCTTCCTTCTTCTTCTTCTTGGAGCAGCCCGCGTTGGAGAGGGCAAAAAACAAAAGAAGACAGGATATCGCGATTCTCATACACTCCGCCTGCGGGGCGCGCCTCCCGCACGTGATCCGAATGCGAGACTATAGATCGAATCTCCGCGAGGGTCAACCAGCCAGGGCGCCCGTCGTTTTGTCCATTGCAATGGGAGAGACCTCGCGCTATCTCTTTGTGCGTGAACAGCCAGCGGATCATCCCATGAGCGCCGAGCTGAAAGGCTCCATCGAACGAGTCGTCTTCCGCAGCCCGAACAGCGCCTGGACCGTCGCTGTGCTCGATGACGGAACGACCGTCGTCGGCGAGTTGCCCGACGTCGAGGTCGGCGACCCGATCACCTTCGTCGGCGCGTGGCGCGTCGACCCGAAGTACGGCCGCCAGTTTCAAGTCGAGCGAGCAGAGCTCGTTCTGCCGACGACGGCGGAAGGGCTCGAGCGCTTCCTCGGATCGGGGATCATCACGGGGATCGGCCCCGCGTTGGCCGGGCGCATCGTCGCTGCCTTCGAGCCCGCCGAGCTGCTACACGCACTCAATACCGATCCCGAGGCGCTGACCCGCGTGGACGGCATCGGCCCCAAGCGCGCGCGTTCGATCGCCGAAAAGTGGTCCGAGAAAGCCGAGTTCCGTTCGCTGATGGTCTTCCTCCAGGGCTTCGGCCTCTCGGCGACCTGGGCGACGCGCCTGATTCGCCACTACGGCCACGAGGTCGTCGGGGTGATCAGGCGCAATCCCTACCAGCTGATCCGCGACGTCCAGGGCATCGGATTCCGCAAGGCCGACGAGATCGCCCAAAAAGTTGGAATCGACGAGCGCTCGGAGTATCGAATCGAGGCCGCCCTGATCTTCGTCTTGGGGCAATCGGCGAGCGAAGGCCACCTCTACGCGACCGAGGAACGACTGCTCAGCGACGCGAGTAAGTGGCTCGGCGTCGACCTCGAGTGCGTCACCGAGACGCTCTTCAACCTCTGCCGCGACGAGCGCATCATCGTCGAGCGCCTCGCCGATCCCGAGGGGCGGATCTACTACCTGCCCCGACTCTACCGCGCCGAAGTGGAGAGCGTCGCGCGGCTGCGCCGGCTGATCGCCTTTCCCTCGACGCTGGCCGACCGACTCCCAACGGGCGCGGAGCTGCGGGAGATCGTCCGAACCAGCGCGTCGATCGAGCTCGCACCGAATCAGGAAGCGGCGGTTCAGGGGGCGCTCTCCCACAAGGTCGCGCTGATCACGGGCGGTCCGGGGACGGGCAAGACGACGATCACCCGCGGTGTGATCACGATACTGCAGCAACTTCGCGCGCGGATCGCCCTCGCCGCACCCACGGGACGCGCCGCCAAGCGGCTCAGCGAGGCGACGGGCGCGCCAGCGTCGACGATCCATCGACTCCTCGAGTATTCACCGAAATCGAACGCCTTCGAACGGAACGAGGACGACCCCCTCGAGTGCGACGTGTTGATCCTCGACGAGTTCTCGATGGTCGATATGCCGCTCTTCCTCGCCCTGCTCGCGGCGATACCGCCCGACGCCCACCTGATCATCGTCGGCGACGCGGATCAGCTCCCGTCAGTCGGCCCGGGCAACGTCCTCGGCGACCTTCTGGCGAGCGGCGCGATCGCCTCATACCGCCTGACGACCATCTTTCGACAGGCCGAGCAGAGCCTGATCGTCCGAAACGCGCACCGTATCAACGCTGGAGAGGTGCCGATTGCGGAGAGCAGCGACGGCGACGACTATTTCTTCGTCGAGCGCAAGACGCCAGAGTCGATGGTCGCGACGCTGATCGAGCTCATCGACCGCCTCGAGCAGCGATTCGGTCTGAACGCGATCGAGGATCTGCAGGTCCTCACGCCGATGCACAAGGGGCTCTGCGGCACGCGCCACCTCAACGAGGTGCTGCAACAGAAGCTCAACCCCGACGGGCGCACCGAAGAGCTCGGCCAGAAGCGGTTTCGCGTCGGCGATCGGGTGATGCAGATTCAGAACAACTACGACAAGGATGTCTTCAACGGCGACGTCGGACGGCTGATCGCGATCACCGACGACGACTTGAGCGTCGCCTTCGATCGCCGAGAGGTCCGCTACCAGCGTGACGAAGTCGATGAATTGAGCCTGGCCTACGCGGTCACCGTACACAAGAGCCAGGGAAGCGAGTACCCCGCGGTGATCATTTTGTTGCACAACGAGCACTATCTTTTGCTACAACGGAACCTGGTGTATACCGCGCTCACCCGGGCGCGCAACGTCGCCGTCGTGCTCGGCTCGCGGCGGGCGATGTCCCTCGCGGTACGCAACGACAAAGTCCGCAGGCGCAATACGCAGTTCGCCAAGCGGTTGATCGAGGAGTTGGTTTGAAGCCAGGGGATTTCGTCGAAATGTCCGTCAAGTCGGGGGCGATCTTCGGCCGCGTGCGCAGCGTCGATCCCCGCAAGGTCGTCGTCGAGACCCTCGAGGACGGCCAGCTCGAAGTCGCGCCGCGACGAATTCAGCGCGTCTTCCAGACCGACGGTCCGGCGCCCTCGATCGCCCAATTCGAGCGCGAACGGGCCCAACTGGCCGCCGACGTCCATCTCGAGACCCTCTGGGAGATCCTCGTCGAAGAGGGCGGCAGCCACGGGCTCGACGAGCTGACCGAGCTCGCCCTCGGCTGTAGCTCCGTCGCCGCCCGTGCCGCGCTGTCCCGCGCGCTGATGACCGATTCGGTCTACTTCAAGGAGCGCAAAGAGGGCTTCGAGCCCAACCCGAAGCGCACCGTCGAGGAGCGCCAGCGGCAGAAGGAGGCGATCGAACGAGCCCAGAACGAGCTGCATCAGATCGTCGACGAGCTCACCGTCGCGCTCGGCGCCGAGCCGAATTGGCCCCTCGACCGGTTCTCGGCGCTCACGAGAGACGCACTGGACGCGGTTCGAGACGCCGCCGTCTTTGCCCAGGAGAGCGCCCACTACAAGCGCGCGGCGACGATCCTCGACGCTCTCGACACGACCTTCGACCAGACCACGAACAACGCCTTCCTCGATCTGTTCGTCGCCCTCGGAATCTGGGATCCGGACATCAACCTCGGGCTCTTGCGCTATCGCCTCGATACGCGCTTCGATCCCGCGCTTCTCGACTCGTTGCCCCGCGAGATCCCGGACGATCCGAAACGCGAAGATCGCAGCGAGCGCTTCACGGTCGCGATCGACGACGTCGGCACCGTCGACGTGGACGACGCCTTCAGCTTGACGAGCGACTCCGACGGGTTGATCGTCTCGGTCTACATCGCCGATCCGACGATGTTGATCGAGCTCGGCAGCGATCTCGACCTCGCGGCGCGCCATCGTGGGAGCACGCAGTACCTTCCGAACGCGAGAATTCCGATGCTCCCGCCCGAGCTCGCCGAGGACCTGCTCAGCCTGCTGCCCCAGCGTCGACGGCCGGCGTTGGCCTTCGATCTGCGCATCGATCCGCTGGGCAACGTGCTCTCGACCGATCTGCGCACGGTCTTTGTCGTCGTCGACGAGCACCTCTCGTACGACGAGGCGGACCAGCGAATTCAGAATGACTCGGGCGAAGTGGGCCAACTTTTGCGCGCGCTGCGACAGATCGCGGTCGACTACCAAGAGCGTCGACGCCAGAGCGGCGCCCTGTTCTTTCCGCGAAACGAGGTGAAGATCAAGGTCGACGCCGAGCGCAACGTCGCGATCTCGCCCCTCCGCCTGGACAGCCCGAGCCGCCAGCTCGTCTCGGAGTTGATGATTTGGGTCGGTGACGAGACCGCCCGGCTCTGCGCCGACCAGCAGATTCCCGCGGTGTTTCGCGGTCAAACGGTGATCGAGACGGAGCAGATCGCCGAGCTGTTGCGCGAGCCGACGGCGGCGCGGGTCAATCAGGCGCTGCGCTTCATGCCCAAGGCGCGCCTCAGCCCGACGCCCGAGCGCCACGATGGGCTCGGTATTGACGCGTACCTACAGGCGACGTCGCCGCTGCGGCGCTACCCCGATCTGCTGCTCCACTATCAGCTCAAGGCCTGGCTGCGCGGCGAAGCCCCACCACTCGGAGCCGAGGAGATGCAATCGATCGGAAAACAGGTCGAGCAACTGCAGGAAGTCCACGGGCGCCTCGAGCGAGAGGCCAGACGGTACTGGACTCTGCGCTATCTCGAGTCGAGGATCGGCAGTCACCACAACGCCACGGTGATCGAAGCGCTGCCCACACCGAACCGCTACAAGGTAGAGATACCTCTGCTCGCGCTGATCGATACGTTGCACTCGCAGTCGCGCCTCGAGCTCGATCAACCGGTGACCGTCGAGGTCACGGCGGCCAACGCGCGCACGGACCAACTCAAGCTGCGCCTCCGTCGCGGGTTGGATTCGTCGTTGAGCGAGGAAGACCGATCTGATATAGAAGCAGGCAAGGAGTAAGCGCGAACCACGATGTCTCTGCTCTATTTCATCCTCTTGATCGGCACGCTGATCTTCGTCCACGAGCTGGGCCACTTCCTGTTCGCGAAGTGGATGGGCGTTCGCGTCCTGACCTTCTCGATCGGGTTCGGCCCGAAGATCTGGGGCTTCGAGCGCAACGGCACCTCCTACCAGCTGTCGGCCTTTCCCCTCGGCGGCTACGTCAAGATGCTCGGCGAGGATCCGACGCAGGAGGTCCCGGTTGAAGACCGCAAGGACTCGCTCGGCTCCAAAGCGGTCTGGCAGCGCTTCCTGATCGTTTTCGCTGGGCCGCTGTTCAACCTGCTCCTGCCGTTCCCGATCTTCTTCTTCTTCGGCCTGAGCCAGTCGTCGGTGCTGCCCCCCGTCGTCGGGACGGTGACGAAAGACGGACCCGCCTGGATCGCGGGGATCCGCCCGGGCGACAAGATCGTCAAGCTCGGCCCGAAGACGATCGACGCCTGGTGGCAGATGCAGCAGTTCGTCTCGGACAACCCGGGCCGCTCGATGGAGCTCGTCGTCGAGCGCGACGGAAAGCGGCTTACGCTGAAGCGGGTCACGCCGAAGCTCGAATACGACTGGATCTCACAAGAGCTCGACATCAAACGAGAGGTCGGACGACTCAACGTCACGCCCTACTTTCTCAAGCCGATCGTCGCGATCGCTCCAGACAGCCCCGCAGCGCGCTCGGGCCTGCGCACCTTCGACCAAGTGCTGACGATCGACGGCGCCTCGATCAAGACCGAGCTCGAGTTCGTCAAACGGATCAGCGCGGCGCGCAAGCCCGTCAGCCTCACGGTGCTGCGCGAGGTGCGCACACATGACTCCGTGTTCGAATGGGTTGCGCGCGAGGTGAAGACGCTGACGTTGCAGCCCGAGTCCTTGTCCCAGCAGCTGACGCGCGCGGGACCGAACGCCGCACTCGCCGCGACGCTACGACAGCGCTTCGCCGAGAGCTGGACCCGGGGACAGGGGATCTCCTCGGCCGAGCTGGTCGTGCGTCACGTCGTGCCGGGCTCCGCCGCCTTCAAGGCCGGTTTGCGTCCGGGCGACGAGGTGAAGGCCCTCGACGGCAACGAGTATCCGCGCTGGGCGCTGTTTCGCTACCGGATCTACCAACAGCCCAAGACGACGCACACCCTGACGGTTCGGCGGGGGGCGCAGGAGCTCACGCTCTCGCTCCGGCTCGACTCGCGCTCCGAGAAGGGCGAGCTCGGCTCGGACCAGACGGTGTACCGCTTCGGCGCACACAACCGCTCGGAGTACGTGCAGGTCGATCTGGTGCCGAACCAGCACCGGATGGTCTACGCGCTGCGCACGTCGTGGCGCGAGACGATGCAAGCGACGAGCATGACCGTTCTGGCGTTGGTTCGGCTGTTTCAGGGGCGGATCTCGAGCAAAGAGATCGGCGGACCGATCCTGATCTACGACATCGCGGGTAAGACGACCGAACGCGGCTGGGGCTACTTCTTCCAGGTGATGATCTACATCTCGATCAACCTGGCGCTGATCAACCTGCTGCCGATTCCACTGCTCGACGGCGGCCACATCTTCTTCCTCCTCGTCGAGGCGGTGCGACGCAAGCCTGTGAGCCTCCGATTCCGCGAGATCGCCGCCTACGTCGGCTTCTCGATCTTGATTTTTCTGATGGTCTTCGCCTTCAAGAACGATATCGGGCGCAAATGGGATGACATCGTCAACTTCTTCCGCTAGCCCGCTGCTCTTGGCCGTCGAGAGCTCCACCTGGACGCTCAGCCTCTGCCTCAGCCGTGGTGTCGATCTGATCGCAGAAGAGATCCTCTACGACTCGCGCAACCACACCGAGCTCCTGCTGCCGCGCATCGATCAGCTGCTCGCCCTCGCAGGGTTGCCGTTGTCGTCGATCGAGCTGTACGCGATCGGGCTCGGCCCCGGGTCGTTCACAGGTCTGCGGATCGGTCTGAGCACGCTCAAAGCGTTGGCGTGGTCGCAGGATCGACCGCTCGTCGGGGTCAACTCGATGGACGCGCTGGCCCTCGATCCGCCCCTCCGCTCGGGATGGCTAGCGGTCGCCCAAGACGCGAGAAAGAAAGAGGTCTACGGCGCGATCTACCGGGTCGACGGCTTCAGCGCCTCGCGGCTCGGCCCCTGCCTGGTGCAAGCGCCCACGACCCTCTGTCAGACGATCGCCGCGCGGGTCGATGACGACCAGCCGCTGGTCCTGATCGGGAGCGGTGCCCAGCTCTATCGCTCGACCTTCGTCGAGCGCTTCGGCGCGACAGCGGTCCCGCCCGAGGGCCATCACGGCCATCAGGTCCGGGCGCAACAGATCGCCAGGCTCGCGTTCGAACGCTGGGCCCGTGGCGCCACGATGGAGCTCGCCGCGATCGAGCCCGAATACGTTCGCCCCTCGGAGGCGGAGCTGGGGCGCAAGAATCGCACAACCACATGAAACAAAACCGAGTTTCTCGCTTGATCCCTCGATTGACGTCGCGGTTTCGCTTTGCTACTCTGGAGCAAACGGACAAACCGCGAGGACCGTGCATGCAAGAATCCACCAACACCTTGTCTGGAGCCACTTTGGAACGACTTCGAGGCGAACACCAGCGACTCGAAACCCGCCTCACCGAGCTGAACAGCCACCCCTACCTTACTCCGGACGAGCAGATCGAAGTCAAACATCTGAAAAAATTGAAGCTTATCAAAAAAGAACAAATCCAAAGGCTTGCATCACAGATCACCCGTTGAGCCTGGCCCAGTGGGCATTTCCGCGTTTTTTTTTTGCTGAATTCTGTAGACACGGATCTGCACTGGTGCTATATGTTCCCTTAGTCAAACTACCTTGTCACAACTGGCCGAAAGGGGGCTACTATGACCAAGGCTGAACTGATCGATGCCGTGCGCGGCGCTCAAGGTGTCAACCTGACCAAGAAAGACACCGAAGTTCTCGTCAATGCTCTGTTCGAAGCGATCAAGAAGGCGATCGCCAAAGACAAGCGCTTCTCGTACCCCGGCTTCGGGACCTTCTCGATTCGGGCTCGCAAGCAGCGCAAAGGCCGTAATCCTCGCACGGGTGACGAAATCACCATCAAGGCGAGCAAGACGGTCGGGTTCAAGCCGGCTCCGAAGTTCAAGGACATGGTGTAAGCTGCCCAGCAGCGAGCTTGTCAGGGCTGAAACCCTGCCAGTTCAGGTACTTCGAGACAAGTCGCGACGAGGGGTTCGCTCTTCGTTGCGACTTTTTTTTGTCTACACTGCCGCGAATTGTCTGATGTCAGTCGACGATTTCCGCTGAACCGATCGCCGCTTCGATCCCTAACACCTCGACGAGCGCCTCTACGAGCGCTGCGATCTCGACCTCGTGATGCCCCGCCGAGAGCGTCAGACGCAAGCGGGACGTACCCGGCGCGACGGTAGGCGGTCGTATACCTTGAATCCAGAGGCCGCGCTCCCACAGCCGCCGGCTCGCGACCATCGTCGCCTCTTCCGAACCGATCACGATCGGCACGATTGGCCACGTAACCCGCACGTCGCGGAAACCCCGTTCTCGGAGTCGGCGGCCGAAGCACTCGACGTTCGCCCGAAGCCGGCGCGTCACCTCACCCCGCTCGACGAAGTCGAGAGCTGCGATCGTCGCCGCCACCGACGGAGCCGGGAGGCCGGTCGTGAAAATGAACGTCCGACTGCGGTTCACGAGAAACGCCCGAAGCCGCTCCGAGCCCACGACCACCGCTCCGTAGGAGCCCAGCGCTTTGCCGCAGGTGACGACGACGGCGTCGACGGCCTTTTGCAGGCCGAGCTCGTGCACGAGACCGCGACCCGCGTCTCCGACGGTCCCGAAGGCGTGCGCCTCGTCGACGAGCAGCGCTGCCCCGTATCGCCGCGCTAGCTCCGCGAGCTCGGCCAGCGGTGCTACGTCACCGTCCATGCTGAAGAGCGACTCGGTCACGATGATCCTGCGCGACGTAGTCCGATCGCCCTCGAGCAGCTCCGCCAGATGTGCCGCGTCACGGTGGCGGTAGATCCGCTTGGCGGCCTTCGACAGGCGGATGCCGTCGATGATCGAGGCGTGGTTCGCCGCGTCGGAGTAGACGACCGAATCGTCCCCCGCCAGGGCGCCCAGGAGCCCCAGGTTGGCGTGATACCCCGAACCGAAGCAGAGCCCCGCGGGGTATCCCAGGCAGCGCGCGAAGCGGCGCTCCAGCTCGAGGTGCGACGCGTGCGTTCCGCTGATCAATCGCGACGCGGTCGCTCCCGCGCCAAACGCCTCGACGGCGGCGCTCGCCGCCCTCCGAATCGAGGGCTCCCCCGCGAGGCCGAGATAGTCGTTGGAGCAGAACGAGACGATCCGGCGCCCATCTACGATCACGCGTGGCCCGTCGGCGGCGCTCACCGTGCGCGGGAGGCGCAACCTTCCAGTCGCCGCGATATCCGCCATTTCGGCTTCCAAGTACTCGTTCAGCCAGCCATTCTCACCCATCGTCGTTCGAACCTCAGCTTGTGACCGCGAAAAACAGGCCTCTGCCTGCGACTATCGGTTGATCAACGGAGCCAAGTTTGGCAAATTGACACACGAGAGTCGATTCGATATAGATACACTGTTTTATTTAGCCGGGCAACGCGTGGTGACAGCATGAAAGCAAAGCAGATCAAGTACATTTTCATCACGGGCGGCGTCGTTTCCTCGTTGGGAAAGGGCCTCTCGGCAGCGTCGATCGGCGCACTGATGGAAGCGCGGGGTCTCAAAGTCACTCTGGTCAAGCTCGATCCCTACATCAATGTCGATCCGGGCACGATGAACCCCTTTCAACACGGTGAGGTATTCGTTACCGACGACGGGGCGGAGACCGACCTCGACCTCGGGCACTACGAACGGTTCACGAGCATCACGATGTCGCGCTCGAACAATTTCACCTCGGGGCAGGTCTACGACAGCGTGATCTCGAAGGAGCGCCGCGGCGAGTACCTCGGCGGCACGGTTCAGGTGATCCCCCACATCACCGACGAGATCAAAGCGAAGATCCGTTCAGCGTGCAAGAACATCGACCTCGCCATCGTCGAGGTCGGCGGAACGGTCGGCGACATCGAGAGCTTGCCGTTTCTCGAAGCGATTCGGCAAATGAAGCTCGAGCTCGGCTCGCAGAACGCGATCAACATTCATGTCACGTTGGTTCCCTACATCGCAGCCGCGGGGGAGCTCAAGTCCAAGCCGACACAGCACAGCGTGAAGGTGTTGCGTGAGATCGGGATCCAACCCGACGTGCTGCTCTGTCGCTCCGAAAAACCGATCAACGAGGACATCAAGCGAAAAATCTCGTTGTTCTGCAATGTTCCGGTAGACGGCGTCGTCTCGGCGCCAGACCTCAAATGCATCTACGAGCTCCCCGTGACGCTCCACGGCGAGGGCCTCGATCACAAGATCACCGAGCTGCTGAACATCTGGTCTCGAGAGCCGGATCTCTCCCGCTGGCAGCAGATCGTCGCGGCGGTGACACAGCCGGAAAAACAGGTCGAGATCGGGATCGTCGGCAAATACGTCGATCTGGTCGAATCCTACAAGAGCTTGAACGAAGCGTTGATCCACGGCGGTGTCGCCAATAACTGCCGGGTCAAGCTCAAGCACATCGACGCCGAGAGCCTCGTCAACGCCAACCTCGAGGAGGCGCTGGCCCATCTCGACGGGATCCTCGTACCCGGCGGCTTCGGCGAGCGCGGGGTCGAAGGAAAGATCCACGCGATCCGCTTCGCACGGGAACGAAACATCCCCTTCTTCGGGATCTGCCTCGGCCTGCAGCTCGCCGTCGTCGAGTTCGCCCGCAACATGTGCGACATGGTCGGCGCGAACTCGACGGAGTTCGATAAGAAGAGCAAGTTTCCCGTGATCGATCTGATGAACGAGCAGCGCGACGTGGTGGACAAAGGCGCGACGATGCGCCTCGGCGCGTACCCCTGCATCATTCAGGCCGGCTCCTTGGCGGCGAAGATCTATCGACAGACCGACATCTCCGAGCGGCACCGCCACCGCTACGAAGTGAACAACAAGTTTCGCGGCGTGCTGCAAGAGCGCGGCCTCTCGCTCTGCGGGATGTCACCCAATGAGCAGCTGATCGAGATGATCGAGCTGAAGAACCACCGCTGGTACCTGGCTACGCAATTCCACCCCGAATACAAGTCGCGTCCCTGGAAGCCTCATCCGATCTTCACCTCGTTCATCGAGGCGGCTCTCGCGTTCCAACGAGAACGCGCCGTTCCGGGCGAGTAACGCCGCGCCGCCCCCAGCGAGCGTGGCGCCGGGTACGTCGTGGGCAAGAAACTCAAGAATACCGCTATCTACTGGCTAATTCGTGCGGCGATCTGGTTCGTTCGCCTCTTCCCCTACGAGGCGGCGAGCCGTTTCGGCGGGCTGCTCGGTCGGTTCGCCTTCCATCTGATCCGGGGTGACCGCCGCCGCGCGGAGCGACAGCTCGTCGAGCGCCTCGGGCTGGAGCCTGCCGAGGCGCGACAGACCGCGCGACGCCTCTTCGAGCATCTCGGACAGTCCGCCGCAGAGGCGCTCTGCGCCCACAAGATCGTCGACCGATTGGATCAGTACGTCGAGATCAGTCCGGAATTCCGAGCATTGGCCGATGAGCGCCTGAACAAGGGAGAGTCGCTCGTCGTGGTCACGGGGCACATCGGCAATTGGGAGCTGATGGCGCTGGCCCTCGCCCACGCTGGGATTCCAGTGAACACGATCGCCAGCGCGTCGTACGATCCTCGGCTGACCGAGCTGATCGACAGCTTCCGCCGTTCCCACCAGGTTCGGGCGCTGCTGCGCGGCGATCCCGAGCTGACCGCGAAGATCGCCTCGATCATCGGCTCTGGTGGCTTCATCGGATTTCTCATCGATCAGGATACCCGCGTGCGCGGCGACTTCGTCCCCTTCTTCGACAAACCCGCGTTCACGCCAACGGGCGCTGCCTTCGTCGCCGATCGCTTCGGCCTCGACGTCGTCGTCGGGGGGATCGAGCGGATCTCCCGCTTTCGTCATCGAATCCACTTCGTCCCTCTCGATTGTCCAACCGACGACCACACCGCGGCGACCGCGGCGATGACGCGTCATCTCGAAGTGATGGTGCGCCGCTATCCCTGGCAGTGGGTCTGGATGCACAACCGCTGGAAGACCAAGCGAGTCAGCGCAGCCGCGAGCGTGCCGCCCGACGACCTCGGTGAGGTTGCCGGTCCCGCCTGAGAACGCGGTCCGCTGGCGCGATCGCCGCCTCGCCCTGCGCCGATCAGCGATTTTTTGACAGCCGAGCGTTTCCGGTCTAGGATCGATAGTCCAGTAACCGTTTAAAACAACAAGGGAATCTGTGGCTGCAAGCAACATCTCGGCGATCTCGAAGGACGCGGACAGCGCGCACTCCGACCGGTCGCCCAAACTGCGTCTGGACATCTACGGGCTCGTGATCGTCGCGCTCTCGACGATCATGCTGCTGAGCCTCGTGTCGTACCATCCGTCGGATTTCAACGGCACCGTCGTCCTACGCTCGACCAACCTGATCGGCCCCGTCGGCAGCTACATGGCGAGCTTCTTCATCGCCGGGCTGGGCCTGGCGTCGTTCCTCGTCGCCTTCGCCTTCCTTTTGACGGGCTGGGCAATCCTGACGCGAAAACAGCTGCGCTTGGGCGCAAAGGAAGCACTGGCCGCGGTCGGCTCGATCCTCGCGTTGGCGATCTTCGTCCATATCGCCAGCCGCGGTGGCCAGGTCTGGGAACAGTCGCCGGGGGGGGTGATCGGAGAATATGGCGGCGAGATCCTGCGCGCCTTCTTCTCGACGATCGGAGCGCTGATTCTCACGCTGACCTCACTTATCCTCTGCGCGCTGGTCTTGACGCGCAAGTCCCTCGCCGAAGCGCAGCGCTGGCTGCGGCACTCGGTACCTCGAATCGGCCGCTCCCTGCTCGCGGGACCTTCCTGGGTACTGGCCCGCGTCGGCTCGCTCTGGAGCCGCCTGAGACGACGACAGATCGCCGCATCCCAAGAAGCGGAACCCTTCTCCGCCGTCGCCACCACCGCGTCGGGCAGTCCGAACGCGCGGCCGAAGGCGAGCGAGCCGCCGCTACGGCTCGTCAACCCGGCGGGTGAGGCGCCAGGGGAACCACGAATCGTTCGGCGCGGGAAGATTTCTCAAGATGACGAGCGCACCGTCGTCGATCCGCCACACGAGCGCCTCGACGTCTCGGTCGCCGGTCGCGACTCGGCACGGCGCGACGACGTGACCCCCGTCACGCGGAGACGCGACGCCTCCCCTCGTGACGAGAACGCGACGCCCCCGGATGCCGTAACGCCCATCACGCGGACGAACAACCCGACCCCCGCCGAGAAACCGGAACCCCTTCGCCGAGAGCGCGCGCCGATCGTCGAAACGGCTCCTGTCGACGATGACGACTTCGAGCTCGAGATCGATGGCGACGAGGGCGACGCGGAGTCGCCTGCCGCAGGAGATGACGCCGATGGGGGCCCACGGATCGTCGAATCGGCGGCGATGCGCAAAGCGGGGAACCTCGAGCTGGTCGCGCCGCAGCAACAACCGCTCTTCGAGGAGCGACGCAAGCGCCCCTACGAACCATTTCCCCTCGGCTTGCTGAACTACGAGCCCCCCAAGCTCGTCGACCTCGACCGCGAGTCGCTACGCCAGAATGCGCAGAGACTGGAAGAGACGCTGAAAAACTACGGCGTCAAGGGTAAAGTGGTCGAGATTCACCCCGGCCCCGTCGTCACGACCTACGAATATCTCCCCGATCCGGGGGTGAAGATCTCGAAGATCGCGAACCTCTCCGACGACCTGACGATGGCCCTCGCCGCGTACAGCGTTCGCATCGTCGCGCCGATACCGGGAAAGGGCGTGGTCGGCATCGAGGTTCCGAACAACGAGCGCGAGACGGTCTTTCTCAAGGAGATCTTCGGCTCGAAAGAGTACGCCCGCAGCAAGTCGAAGCTGACGGTGGCCCTCGGCAAAGACATCGTCGGAAACCCCGTCGTCGGCAACCTCGCGAAAATGCCGCACTTGCTGGTCGCGGGTGCCACGGGATCGGGCAAGAGCGTGGGAATCAACGGCGTGATCTGTAGCCTGCTCTATAACGCCGGGCCCGACGAGGTGAAGTTGATCCTCGTCGATCCCAAAATGCTCGAGCTCAGCGTTTACGCCGAGATCCCGCATCTGCTGTTGCCCGTGGTGACCGACCCGAAAAAGGCGAACCTCGCGCTCAAGTGGGCCGTCGAGGAGATGGAGCGACGCTACAAGAACTTGGCGAAGCTCGGCGTTCGCAACATAGCGAACTACAACAAAAAACTCGACGAAATGGACGAAGAGCTCGCCGCCGAGACGGGGCACGCGTCGTTGCCCTACATCGTGGTGATCATCGATGAGCTCGCGGACCTGATGATGGTCGCCTCCAAAGAGGTCGAGACCTCGATCGCTCGCCTGGCGCAGATGGCCCGCGCCGCGGGGATCCACCTGATCCTCGCGACCCAGCGCCCGTCGGTCGACGTGATCACCGGCTTGATCAAGGCGAATTTTCCCTCTCGGATGTCCTTCCAGGTCGCCTCGAAGATCGACTCGCGGACGATCCTCGACACCCAGGGCGCCGAGAAGCTGCTCGGGATGGGTGACATGCTCTTTTTGCCGCCCGGGACGAGCCGCCTGACGCGCGTCCACGGCGCCTTCGTCTCGGACGACGAGGTCAAGCGCATCGCCGACTTCGCGCGCTCGCAAGGCGAGCCGGAGTACCAGTTCGAGATCCTCGATCGCGACGAGGAGAACGGCTCGCAAGAAGAGATCGAGTATGACCCGCTCTACGATCAGGCCGTGGCGATCGTCGCCGAGACGCGTCAGGCTTCGATCTCCTATCTCCAGCGGCGGCTGAAAGTCGGCTACAACCGTGCCGCGCGGATGATCGAAGTGATGGAGATCGAAGGCATCGTCGGGGCCTCCGACGGGGTCAAGCCCCGCAAAGTGCTCGTCCCCTCGCCGTCGTCGATCGAGTAGCGCCTGGAATATTGGTCTTCCGCGTTCGGTTGACATCGATGCAACGGTTTCCTACGATGCGGCGAGCGAGGAGGTTGCGATGATGCGATTGACAGTTTCGACGATGCTCGGGGTCCTTCTCGCCCTCAACGCGGTGGCGCACCCAGCGTGGGCGGCGGACGGTGTGACCCTCGACCAACTCGTCGCGGGAATCCAGAACCACTACAAATCCAAGTCCGACATCACCGTCGACTTTCGACAAGTGATCGTCAAGCCGGCGACGGGCCGGAAGC
>JAGQJP010000180.1 GCA_020430585.1 Myxococcales bacterium
CGTCGAGAGCGGCGAGTTTCGCCAAGACCTCTACTTTCGCCTCGACGTCGTCCGCATCGTGCTCCCGCCCCTGCGCCACCGCAAAGAGGACATCCAGCCCCTCGCCGAGCGCTTCTTCGAGCGCTTCAACGCGGAGATGGGCCGCGAGCTCACCGGGCTGTCGCCCAGCGCCCTGCACTGGCTCCTCGCCTACGAGTACCCCGGCAACGTCCGCGAGCTCGAGAATTTGATCGAGCGCGCCGTCGCGCTCGAGAGCTCCGATCGCCTGACCGACGACCACTTCCCCGAGCGCTCGGCGAGCGCGTCCGCGTCGATGCCGATCCCCGCCGAGTTTCCGGCCAACGGCGTCGACCTCGACGCCAAGCTCGCGGATCTCGAGCGCCGGCTGATCACCGAGGCGCTCGCGGCCTCGGGCGGCGTGCGCAAGCGGGCGGCCGAGCTGCTGAACATCAGCTTCCGCTCGCTGCGCTATCGCCTGCAAAAGCTCGGGATCGAGGTCGGTCGGTCGGGCGATGACTGACGAGCCCGAGAAAAAGCTACAATAGCTCCCATCGAGGTGACGATTTGCGCGCGCAAACCAGTTTTTGTCCGCCGATCTTCGTCAGGCCTCGGCGCACTCTTCGCTAACCATTCGAGATCATTCATCTCCGAGTTCGGCATGGCTACTGCTTACGAAACCCGTGAAACCACGACCCCCGCGATGGCTTTGACGCTCACATCCAGCGACGCCCGCGCTCGAACGCGCGGATTCACGCTCATCGAGTTGATGGCCGTCGTCGCGATCTTGGGGGTCATGGCGACCCTCGCGATCGCTGGCTACACGAAGAACGTCAAGAACGCCCGGCGCACGGAGGTCATCGGCAACCTGTCCAACCTCTCGCTGCGCGAGAACGGGCTGATGAACGTCCGGGGCCACTACGCGTCGACGTCGACCAGCGAAGACGACACCTACCCGGTCGCGCCCAACGAGCTGCAGAACAAGGACGGCGCGATCCAGTGGTTGGTGACCGACGAGGGCTACACCCGCGACGCGGTCGCCGTCGGCACGCCCTACTTTCGCGCCGGCGGGGTCGAGCACGGCTTCGACGTCATGAGCTTCATGCCCGAGGGCGGCCACTCCTGGTGCGCCTACGGGGTCATCTCCGGCGACGGGACCAACGGCCCCGACGGCGACGAGCCGCCGGCCCTCCCCCTCGGGGGCGAGGTGTTCCCGGCCGGGCCTCAGCTCGATCGCTACTACGCCCGCGACTGGTTCTACGCCTTCGCCAAGTGCGACTTCGATCGCGACGGCATCTACTGGGAATTCACGACCGCACACTTCGCCGCTGACGTCTCGATGGGCGACAGCAACTTCGGTGAGTGACCACTCATCCACTCGAACGGCACCACGCCCAAAAGCACGAAAGACGAAACCACCATGAAGAAAATTGACATCAAGAAGCTCGAGAACGCCAAGGGTTTCACGCTCATCGAGTTGATGATCGTGGTCGCCATCCTCGGCATCCTCGCCGTCGTCGCCGTCCCGGCCCTGCAGAAGTACATGCGCCGAGCCAAGACCGCCGAGGCCAAGACCCAGCTGGCCAAGATCTACGACGCGGCGTCGAGCTTCTTCAAGAGCGAGCACGCCCAGCGCGGCGCGACGGCGTTCATCGGCAGCGGTGGCGCCGTCGCCGATCTCGCCCCGCACCTGTGCCCGTACCCCCAGGGGCAGCCCGGCGGCGGTGAGGCCGGCATCACGCCCGACATCAACTTCAACTGCAACGAGGGCCCCGGCGCCCGCTGCATCCCCGCCACCGGTGGCGGCGGCGCGGGCTACTACGACATCGCGCTGTGGAACAACAACGCGGTCTGGAACGGCCTCAACTACCTGCAGGAGCAGGGCCACTACTTCCACTACAACTTCATC
>JAGQJP010000181.1 GCA_020430585.1 Myxococcales bacterium
GCTTCGCCAGCTGGGAGGATCCGCTCGAACAGCGCGCGTTGGCGCTCGAGGCGACCCTCGATCGAGCGTTCGCGCTGCTCGTCGCCGGCTTTCCGACATACGCCAGCTTCTTGTTGAAGCTCGGGTTGCACCTCGTGCCGCAGGATGACGAGGCGCGGGTGCTGCTGATCGACCTCTATCTCCAGCAGGGTCAGCTCCCGTTGGCGCGGGACGAGCTGGCGACGCTGCTCGCCCTGGAAGCGCCGGGCGACGACTGGCGCCGCGGCGTCGCGGCGCGGGTGGCGCTGCTGGGGGGTGAGACGGAGGTGGCCTGCGAGCGGCTGCGCGAGTTCTTCGCGCGGGAGCCGAGGGGGATCGAAGCGTTCGTCGAAGCCAATCCTTGGACGGTGCTCGCCGGGTGCGAGTGCGCGATGGTCACGGGAGAGGGCGCCCGGGCGCTTCCGGCCTACCTCAACGCGTTGCTCTGCGCCGAAGAGACGAACTGGCACGGCCATCGGCTGCAAACCTATCTGAACTATCTCGACGATCGGGAGACGCACCCGCCGATGGTGGCGCTCCACCGCTTCGCCAACTGTCTGATCGCCTTTCCCAGTGACAGCCAGCTCTGGTCACTCTTCAACCGCCTCGCCGAGCAAGCGGACACACCGTCCGTCGCGCGACAGCAGGTACTCGGTCGCGTGCTTTCGGCGCTGCCGCAGTCTGTCGCGGTCTGGCGTGAGGTGCTTTCGGCGGCCGGCGACCTGACCAACCGCGAGGCGATTCGTGTGGCGCTCCAGCGGCGCCTCGGTTCGCAGACGTCGATTCGCTGAGACCGAGCTGGGGACGCTGCTCCGCGGGGGCTCGGGCACGCACGATAACATCTTGTATTGTAGACATCTTTTGACGAAACGCTGGATCTCGTTTGGCGAATCGTGATAGTCGCAAATTGATTGTCTGATTGATTCCACCAAAGGGGGACGTGCGATGGGATGGGGGGATGGCCGCGAGGTTGACGAGGTGCTCGAGGAGTTGCGCCGCTATGCCGCCGACGACCTCGACGAGTCGCAGGGACGGAGCTTTGGATACGCGTACCAGGCCGGTGAATCGGCCAAAAGGCTCGGGGCACAGGCCTACGTGCAGTTCTTGGGCAAGAACGGTCTCGATCCGACGCTCTTTCCGAGCCTCTTGCGGCTCGAGAACGAGCTCGTCGGCATCGTCCGACACCGTCTCCATGGCGACGCCGACGTGGTCGGCAGCTTCACCAGCGGTGGCACCGAGAGCGTGATGCTGGCGGTGCACGCGGCGATCGCCCACGTGCGGCGTCACCGTTCGATCGCGGGGACCCCGGAGATCGTCCTTCCCGAGACCGCCCACGCGGCCTTCCACAAGGCGGCGGACTATTTCGGCGCGACGGTGCGTCTGGTCTCGGTCGACCCCGCGACGTTGACCGCCGACGTCGAGGCGATGGGCGCGGCGATCAACGCGAACACGGCGCTTTTGGTCGGCTCGGCGCCGTCCTACCCCCACGGGGTGATCGACCCGATCCCTGCGCTCGCGGCGCTGGCCGAAGAGCGCGACCTCTGGCTCCACGTCGACGCCTGCATCGGCGGGTGGCTCCTCGGCTATCTCGCCGAGACCGACCCGACGATCCCGTCCTTCGACTTCCGCTTGGCGGGCGTGCGCTCGATCTCCGTCGACCTCCATAAGTATGGCTACTGCCCGAAGGGCGCGTCGGTCGTGCTCTACCGCGACCAGCTGCTGCGCCGTGGTCAGTACTTCGCCTGCGCCAGCTGGCCCGGATACGCCGTCTTGAACCCGACGATCCAGGGCTCGAAGTCGGGTGGTCCGTTGGCCGCGGCCTGGGCGGTGCTCCAGCACATTGGCGACGCGGGCTATCGCCGTCTCGCCCGCGAGGTGCGCGCGGCGACCGAGCGGATCATCGCGGGGATTGAACGAACGCCAGGGCTGCGCCTGCTTGGTGACCCACGGATGAGTCTCGTCGCCTTCACCGCAGACGACCTCGATCTCTTCGAGCTCGTCGACGACCTCAACGAGCGTGGTTGGTACGTGATGGCCCAGCTGGGCAGCCGCTGCGCGCCCGCGTCGGCACACCTGACGGTGACGCCGGCGAATGCGAGCCACGCTGAGCGTTTCGTCGCCGAGCTCCAGGAGGTCGCGGCGGACGTGGCGCGGCGTCCTGCGAATCCGCTGTTGACGATGCTGCACCACGCTGCCTCGGGCCTCGATCCCAGCGCGCTGGACGCGGCGACGTTCAACCAGATGCTCGAGCTCGTCGGCGTTCGCGATGGCCAGCTTCCGACGCGGATGGCCCTCGTCAATCACGTGCTCGAGGCGCTTCCCACCGACGCCCGCGAAGCGATTCTGCTCACCTTCTTCAGTGGCGCCTTCCGCCCGCGCTTCGAGGAGGCGTGATGAAAGACGACAGAGTCACCGGCGGGGGTCTATTCGAAGCGGGACAGCGTCTTTACGTTGATCCCGCGCGGGATCTCGAGCTGACCCTGGTCGAAGGCTACTCCGCCGACTTTGCCACGCTGATCGCCGAGACGGTTTGGGGAACCGACGGCTTGCGCTATCGGAGCTTCGGCCTCGAGGAGGAGTTCGATCGAATTCCCCAGCTCTATACCCTCGAGCTGCGCGAGGCCGGTCGGCTCGTCGGCTGCTACGCGCTGGCCGACAAAACGGTGCGCATCGGCGACGAGCGATTGCGCGCGGTTCATCGAATGTTTCTCGCGGTCGAGGCTTCGCGTCTCCGCGCGGGCTACGGACGGTTGCTCGTCGAGCAGACGCGTCGCCACTTCCTCGACGGCTCCAGCGGGCCCCTGATGCTCTACGGATACATCGAGGCGGATAACAGCCGCTCGTTGAAGCTCGCCGAAGCGATCGGCTACCGTCGCCTGGGGAGCTTCGAGAGCATGATCTTCAACCGATTTCGTCCGCGTGACGACGCGGCGGTGCGGCCCCTCCCCGACCTGTCGGCCGCGGTCTCGGAGCAGGTCGCGGCAACGCTCGAGGGCCACTACGGCCGCTTCGGCCTCAACGACCTCGATCAATCGGTGGATCCGACGCACTACTGGGTCCTGCGTGAGGGCGAGCGCGTCGTCGCTGGTGTTCAGGCGCAGCGCAAACGTTGGCGGCTCGTCGATCTCGGCGGATTCGGTGGTCGCTTCTTGCTCGCCGCGCTGCGACGGACCCCCGTGGTGCGCCGAGCGCTGCCCGACGGTGAGCTCCGCTTCCTGGCGCTCTCGAACGCGTTCTGCGATGCCGGCGCCGAGAATGCCCTCTGGCGCTTGGTCGAAGGGCTCCTCGCGCGGCAGGGGGTGACGGTCGCGATGCTGCTCCTCGACCCCCGCGCACCGCTCCACGGCGCGCTTCGTCGCTACGGAAAACGCGGGCTTCTGAGCCATTTCGGCGTCGATGCGCCCGTACACGTGATGGCGGGATTCGCGGGTGTCGGCGAGCCGCTGGTGACCGCGCTCTCCGAGCGACCGCTCTTCATCTCGTCTCTCGATCCCACCTGAGGGTCGCACGGCGTCTCGTCGTTCGTGCCGATCCGCGCGTCGTTCGTCGTCTCACGCCGACGCGTGCTGCGGCGTTGATGAACGAGAACCGAGGAGACGACGAGCGCCGCTCCACAAGCCTGTAGCGAGGTAAATCGTTCGCCGAGCAACAACCATGCGGCGGACACCGTGATCGCAGGACCGATTAGCGCCATCAGACTCGCCTTCGATGCGCCCGTCCGGCGAATTCCCTCGAACATCAAGAAGGTCGGCAACACCGTCGAAAAGAGCGCCATCGCGCCGACCCAGCCGAGGCCCGGGCTGGTGAGCGAGAGGGGCGCGTGAGAAGCGAAGAACGGCCAGCTGACGAGGAGGCCGACGGCGGCGCCGCTCTGAGCGGCAGCGGTGAAGCGCAGCGAGCCGAGCAGGGCGAGCTGTCGCTGGCTGGAGACGAGGAATACCGAGTAGCTGACGGCGCTGGCGAGGGCCCAGAGGGCCCCGCTCCAGTGGCCGTGGAGGAACCCCGAGAGCCCGTGGGGGAGCGCGACCAGCGCGATCCCGAGCCAGGCGCCGAGAAGCACCGCGACGTCGAGCCCGCGCAGCTGATGGCGACCGATCAGGCTCTCGAAGCCGAGGATGAACGCGGGAAAGGAGAAGAGTATCACCCGCGAGGCGCCCGCGCCGATGTGCTGGATCGCGAAGAAGTCCGATGCCGCCGCGAGAAAGAAGGCGACTCCTGTCAGGCTCGCATAGAACGCCGCTTTTCGGTTCCAGGGGGTCCCGTTTCTCCGTCCGACGAGCGCTGCTCCGAGCCAGAACAATGGCGTCGCCAGCAGAATGCGCCAGACCAGCACCGATGGAACACTCATCCCGCTGCGGTAGGCGAGAACGGCGAAGATCCCCTTGAAGGCGAACATCGCCGTGGCTCCCATCACGTATCCCCGCGCCTGTCGATCCCCCGTTTCCACGATCGTCCTCCGTCTCACCCTGTCAAGATGGCGGGCTCTCGGATATAATACAAACGCATTATGAAAATATGAGATATGTCACATTTGCATTTCTGGAAATGTGTCATTTTTTCAATTTGTTTCGGGCTTCCGATCGTCGAATCCGCTTCTGGGTTCGGAGCCGACGGACGAGGATAGGATGGACGCCGACCGACTTCGGGGATTTTTGGTCGTCGCACGCTTCGGTGCGATCAGCAAGGCTGCGGAACGAATCGGGATCTCTCAGCCGGCCCTGAGCCGCCAGATCCAACAATTGGAGCACGAGGTCGGCGCGCCGCTCTTCGAGCGAACGGGGCGCGGCGTGAGATTGACGGCGGCAGGGGAGCGCCTCGCATCGCGTGCTCGTCCGTTGCTGCGCGCGCTCACGGGGCTGCTCGACGAGCTGCGAGCCGAGAGCGGTGAGCTCAGCGGAACCGTCGCCCTCGGGCTTCCGCCAAGCTTTCCGCCGCGCCTCGCCGCGGATCTCCTCGAACGGGCGAAAGCGACGCATCCCGGGTTGCGCGTGCGCTTGACAGCGGCGTTGACGGGGGCGCTGCACTCCGGCCTCCTCGACGGAACGTTCGACCTCGCGGTGGTTCACGCCCCCGTCGCCGGCCCGCATCTCGAGACGTCGCCGCTGTGGAGTGAGCGGATCGTCGCGATCGCCCCCTCGAGCTGGCGGCTTCCCGCCGCGCTGACGCTCGAGGCGGCGTTGAGCCGACCCGTCCTGCTTCCGTCGCCGAATCAGAATCTGCGCCAGATCGTCGCCGCGGCAGCCCTTTCGCGCAATCTCGAGCTGCGGGTCTCGGTGGAGATCGACAGCTTGCGGTTCTTGGTCCACGGAATTCAGGCCGGGCTCGGATTGAGCTTTCTGCCGCGTCGCGCGGTGTTGGCGGAGCTCGCCGCTGGCGAAGTCAGCGCCCACGCCCTCTCCGATCTTCACCTCGAGCGTCACGCGCTGCTCGCCCGGGTCGCGCTCGCCAACGAAGGGACCCTGGCGCTGCATGGCATGTTGCTCTCCCTCGCGCGCGAGCACCACGATGCCCACCGGCGGGACCGAAATTTTTGAGCCGAATTCCTCTGATCGCCTATACTCGATAGGGAACCGAACGACCACGCCCGTACGCGGGCAAGGGGGACGACATGCGCGCTATCTGCATCGCCGCCGCGCTGCTCTTCGCGTTTGGCGTTGGCGGCTTCGGCTGCGGAAAATCCAGCTCCACCGCCGACGGGGTGACCTCCAACGGCGACGGATCGAACGGCGATGACGGAACCCAGACCACGGACGGGTCGCAGACCGATGACGGCGCCCAAATCGGCGACGACAGCACGATTGGTGACGGCACTGAGCCGTTGGATACCGAAGTACCCGACGTGAAGCCCGTGAGCTGCGGAAACAACACACGAGAAGGCGTCGAGCGCTGCGACGGAACCGATCTCGACGGCCGCAAATGCGAGACCGAGGGCTTCCCCAACGGTGGAACCCTGAGCTGCGCCGACAACTGCCTCGGCTTTGACACCAGCGGCTGCACGGCGGGCTGTCGAGCGCCCGATGAGGCGTGCGTGACCAGCAAGGATTGCTGTGACGGGAGCTGCATCGACAACCGCTGCGTGCAACAAAAGTCGACCTGCGGAGAGCCCGGCGCGTCCTGTAACGTGGCGGCCGATTGCTGCAATCTGGCCTGCGTCTCGGGCACCTGCGCCTTCGATGGCGGCTGCGCCCCGATCGGCCAGCCCTGCGCCTCGGATGGTCAATGTTGCTCGAACACGTGCGGCACCGACGGGATGTGCCAGAAGGCGACGACGGGTTGTTTCCCCCGTGGCGAAGTCTGCAGCGGGAACGGCCAGTGCTGCTCGGAGTATTGCGATCCGACGACGAACAAGTGTCAGGGCAGTAGCTTCTGTCGGAGCAAGGGCGAGCTCTGCACCGCCTCCGATCAGTGCTGCGGAAACGACTGTCGCGAGCTCGACGACACGACGCCCTGCGGGCCGAACAGCACGACCTGCCACTGCTTCAAGTCGCTCTCCCCCTTCGCCTGCGTGCCGATCGGCGAGGCGTGCAACCAGTCGGCGTGTTGCTCCGTCGCCTGCATCGCCGATGGTACCGGATTCAAGAGCTGCCAGTCCCTGGGTGGCTGCCGTCCCGCTGGGGAGATCTGTCGCAGCGACGGTGAGTGCTGCAACATCAATGCCCCGCGGAAGCCGGGCGACAAGCTCGCGGGCGAAAACTGTGGTACGGACGGCGAGTGCTGGTCTGGACACTGCGCGGCAGGCCAGTGTACAGGGATCTGCGACTTTACGACGACCAACACCCCGGGGATCGGACGTTGTCGCAATCCGACGGGCGCGGCCCCTGGCGGTGAAATCTGTCAGGCACCACCCAATCACAGCTGCGTCGGGGGCGATGACAAGTGCGTAATCTCGGTCTTCGGGATCAAGCGCTGCGAGGGAGCGGGTACGACCCCCGGAGGCGAGACCTGTGCCCTCGATGGACAGAGCTGCGAGGCCGATGGCGACTGCTGTTGCCGTCAGCCAGACGGCAGTCCCTGCGCGGGTGTCTGCAGCAACTCGACCTGCGGTTGCACACCGGACGGCGGCGTCTGTAGCCAGGGCACCGATTGTTGCAACGGCGTCTGCACGCTCGACGCGACGAGCGGGAAGCTGCTCTGCTCGACCTGCCGCCAGCAGGGCCAGAGCTGCTCGACCCATCTCGATTGCTGCGGAGGGAATTGCAACGCCCAGACGGGTACCTGTGGCGCCAACGTCGAGTGCGTGCCCTTCGGTGCGTCGTGCACGACGAGCGCCAGCTGCTGTACGGGACTGGTTTGCAACGGTACCTGCATCGCGGGCGAGCATCTCTGAGCCAAGGAACGTACGGGATGTCGTCGCGGTCCCCAACCTCACGCGGCACCAGGAGGCTCCTATGGACAGCACGGGTGGAAAGACGGTCGCCCTCGTCGACGACGACGACGAGGCACGCGCGCTGGTTCGCCTGCACCTTCGGCGGCA
>JAGQJP010000182.1 GCA_020430585.1 Myxococcales bacterium
AGAATACCCGGTTCCGGGTGTCGATACCAGCCCGTTCGCGGCTGGAAAGAGCGGTGGCGGCGACTTCGACGCGGTCAGCAGCTTTGTCTGGTCGGCTTGCGTCGACGGATCGAACGTCGCTCGGCCCACTCGGATCCACCTCGTGTGTGGCGTGGATGAACGGCGACCGATTGACGCGTGGGGCGTCGATCACTATACTTACTGGACTCGAATTTCATTATCGAACCACCAACCGTCAATCGATAGGGTGAAAAACAAGATGGCGAACGAACTGGTCGTGATGTGTACGCGGGGCACCGACGACGAACGCTCCTCGGTGGCGTTCACAATCGCTTGTGGCGGGCTCACCGCCGGGCTGAATGTCTCGGTGTTCCTGACCAGCGCTGGGATCGATCTAGTCCGCCGAGGGTCGACGTCGACGACGCAGGTCGCGCCGCTCGAGAACCTCGAGCATCTGATCACGAGCTTCATCACACGCGGCGGAACCGTGTGGGCCTGTACGCCTTGTGTTCAGGCCCGCGGCTACACACAGAGCGACCTGCTGGATGGCGTTATCATCACCGGCGCGAGCCCGATGCTGCACAAGGTCAAGGAAGGCGCGGCGACGCTGTCGTTCTAGCGCACACGACCCTCGCGCTCACGACCCGGGCGCACGCGACCCTCGCGCTCACGACCCGCGCTCACGACCCGCCGTTGGCGGATAGACGGAGCGCGTTCGGGAAATTCGCTCGGCGGTTTGACAGGCGGCGATCAAACCGCAATACTGAGAAGATTGAAAGCATCTTCACAATGTCGCGCCCTCCCTGGCGCCGCAAGGAGTCGGACCATGCCCTCAGCCTGCCGCCAATTGGCCCTTGTCGCTGCGCTATCGATCACGCTGATCGGCCAGGCGTGTGGCGGAAAGGTGATCAAGAGCCTCGACGGAGAGTGCCCGACGAGCGGCTCGGTCTATACCGTCCAGTTCAAGGACGTCACCGGAGGCGGCACACTCGCCACCAGCAAAGGGTTGCTCGCTGACGACTTCACGGGTGCCTGGTCGCAGGAGACGGGTATCTTGTACCTGGGCACCGACGAAGTCGTCGAGCCGCTCGGGACGTTGACGATCACCCTCTCCGGTCATCCAGCGGGTCCCGGGAGCGCCACGGTCGAGTCGGCGATCGTCTCGACCACGGATGTCCGGGTCGGAACCTCCGACGAATTGAACGCGCGGCTGTACGAATTGGTTCCGGGTGCGACGCAGACCGCGGTGCTGAGATACTCGAACAGCCAGTGCCTCGGCGGAACATTGACGTTGAAATTGCGGCGCGTGATCATCTATCCCGATCAGCAGCAGCCCGAGTCGGTGACCGCCATCGTCGACTTCTTCGTGCGCCTCGACTGATCCAGCGGCCCTCGCCTTCGGATTGGCTCTGCGACGCGTCAACGGGGTTCACATCCTCTCGTCTGAGACTCAGAGGTCGAAGATGCGGAAGAAGGCCGGCGCCAGTAGAACGGGACAGTGCCAGAGCACCGAGAGTCGATCGCCCCGAACGCGGAGCTGCGGTTTCGGGTTCGCAATCGCCGGGTAGCCTGGGTTGAGGAGCGGGATCCCCTCGAGAAGCTCGAGCTCGGCACTGTACAGCTCGATGGAGAGGTCGCCGGCTCGAGTCGAGGCTCTGCGCAACAGCGCCAACCGCCCGTCGTCGAGCAGTGAAATCCAGAGGGCCCCAGCGGCTGACGGTCGGGTGATCTCGGCGAGCCGCTCACCGCTCAGTCGATGGATCTGCACCACGATGCCATCGGGTGTCGCACGGGCCAGGGCAAACCGGTCGTCAGCCAGAGCCAGTTGCGGGGTGACCCAGCCATCGAGCGACAGAATCGTGCGGCTCTCGACGAGTTGCCCGTCGTCAGCCAGTCGGAACGAGACGATCTCGGTTCCCTTCCCCGTCGTGCTGGCCACGAGCAGCCGGAACCCTTCGGCGGTGGCCCGCGCGGACACGGCGGACAGCATTCCGTCGAACGGCTGCTCCGACTTCGGCGCCAGGTACAGACCGAACGGGGTTCCCACGACCCAATGCAGGGAGGTCGATGTGGACGTGGTCTCGAACACCGAGAGATAGATTCCCCTTGGCGAGGAGACGAAGGCGAGGTTGGCCAGCCCGGTATCGTCGGCCTTGAACAGGACGTCGACCGTGTTCGACACGACGAGCATCAACTCGGCGTCGCGCCGGTAGGTCAAGACGTCGGGCGCCGCGATTCTGAGCTCGCCCCGAAACCGATCATCATCGGCACACTCCGAAGGCGTTTGGTATAGCGTCTCGCCGGAGCGCCAGCGGTCAAGATAGAAGGATTCCCGGCAGTTCGAGAGAGTGAACCACGAGTAGGGCGCCCACTGACGCAGCGAGGCTCCCCATAGACGTCCATCGCTGTCGATGATGTGGTCGTCGGTCGACCTCGCCTGTCCCAACGGCCCGCAGAAATTGCCGAAACAGCAGACCCGGAGCGATTCGTCGCACCGCAAATCGGTGTCGCATTGACGATCCTTCTCACAGGATTGACCGACCTGGAAGTGGCACGCCTCACCGCCACGACAGCAGGAGCCCAGAACGCACGCGTGCTCGCACTGCTTGTCATCGCTGCACGGCTTGCCGAGGTCGGAATGGTTGGAACAGCTGAACCCGGAATCCAGGCAGCCGGGAAGCAGCGCACACACCATCAAGAGCAGTCGGGCCAGCCGTTTCGGCAGCTCCCACATCTCACCCCTCCCACATCTCACCCCTCCCCCGGCAGGACCAACGAGTTGGGCGTGCAGAACAGCGCGGGCTGGTCGTCCAGCACGATCGTTCCCGATCCCAGCGAGAGATCGAGCTCGCCGCTCCAACGCGCGTCGACGCCCGAGATCCCGTCGATCTCCAGCGCAAATCGTAGCGGCGGCCCGCTGACGCGCAGGGCGAGCCCGTAGTCGCACAGGCACACCGTCGACGGGCCCAGATCGAGAAGGGGTACCAACCGGTAGCCGGCCCCGTGCCGCCGCAGCTCCAGACCGACGTGACGAGCGCAATCGGCCGCCAGGCGCTGATAGACCAATTGCAGCTCCCGCGCTGTCGCATCGTAGCGCCAGATCAGACGTTCCGAGGCGCAGAAGTCGTCGACCCGGAATGGTGAACCGATCGCAAATCCGCCGCAAACACTGGTCTCCGGGCACTGCTTCAGGCCATCCAGCGTTCGACAGGGGCCACCGTTCGACCCACAGCCCGTAGAGGCAAGCAGGCCCGCCAACAGAGCGACTGCGATCCGGCGAACCCGCTCGGCCCACCTGCCACCGCGGTTGCCAGAAGATGTCGGTTCGATTTGCATATGAACCCAGTTGGAGAAGCCATTTCACGACGAAGTCTGAGGTTCCTGGCCTCTCGGCCGCCAACTGTAGCAATCGACGTGCCAGCACCTAACCATTGAGCGGCGCGAGCCGATCGAGTCGCGTGGGGGGCAGCAAACCGGATCCCGTCGATCCGGCGGCGGACAGAACACGTACCCCGGACTATGACATCCGGATCATGTCACTCGAGCGCAGGTCTCCCGGCGAGCCTTGGCGCAAATTCTACCCTTTTCCTTCGCTCGATCCCGCCGATTCAGGGGTGACTCGAAGACCGGTCTGGGCCTCCTACGAGCCGTTCGGACCTTGCCAATAGAGGTCCGCCAGGGGATAGAACGGTCTGACCGCCGGGCGGATGCTGGCGGTTCCTTCTGGGAGCTGGCCCCTCTCGACCCAGTCGGCGATGATTCCGTGCACGCGGTGCGCGAGCGCCGCGATCTGCTCGTCGTCCAGGCCGGCGGTCTCGATCGGCTCACCGAGGTAGACCTCGACCGTTCCGCCGCGTCGAAAGAGCATCGATCCCTTGCGGTTGATCTCGAACAAGCCGCGCACGGCCAGAGGAACCACGGGCAACCCGGCGTCCCGGGCCATGAAAAATGCGCCGCGCCGAAACGGGCGAACCGTACCGTCCGTGGTGCGATGCCCCTCTGGGAAGGTGAGAATCGAGATGCCCTCGTCCGCACGCTTCTTGGCCTCGGCGGTGATGAACGCGGTGCGGTCCGCCCTCTTCGGCGCGACACCGATTCCCTTGACCTGTCGCATGATCCAGCCGTACCCTGGGACCTTGAAATGCCAAGAGTTCATCAGGCCGCAGAAGCGCACGGGGATCGTCGCGCAGGCCACGTGGCCGTCGATCACGCTGACATGGTTCTGGCAAAACACGCTGGCGCGCGTGGCGTCGAAATTCGGATGATAGTAGGCCTCGACCCGGCTGCCCATCAGCCGCACGCAGGAACCCACGGCGGGCTGGAACAAATAGTAGGCCCGCTTGCGCAACGGCAGCACAGGCGCCAATGCGGCGCCGAGGGTACTGTTCAACACCATCCACCCCATCGAGGCGGTCCAGCCGACGGTCGAGCCGGCGATCAATTTCGCGTGTTCGAAGAGATTCTCGGTCGTCACGTGTTCCATCCCGTTGTCGTCGATTCGATCCGTCGACGTTACCCCATGCGTGCGCCGTCCTCAAGCGCAAAGGAGAAGCTGCTTTCGCCTGGCGGCCGTTTCCCAACTCGCCCTCGATTCTCTCCCGGACCACGTGTCGATACGCGAGGTCGCGCCGGACGACGGGCGTCGGCTTTCTCGTCCAAGCGCCGTGACAATCCCGCGCCCTCGGGCTACTCTGTGGAAAACGCCGACGTAGGGGGCCCGAATGAAACTACATCTTCGATCGATCGTCGTTGGATCGCTTCTTCTGCTGCTCTGGGGCTGTGGCGGAGGCAAGAGCACGACCAGCGCCGACGCCACCGCAGACGCGACGGCCGACAGCGGCGACGGCGTCGTTTCATCCGTCGACGCGAGTGATCAGACGACTCCCGATGACACGAGCAACGACACGACAGACGGCAGCGACACCACGCCGCCCGGCGATGCGCAGGCGGACGCGACCGGCCAGGAAGACGGCGGCGACACGGCGCCGCCAAACGATGCCTCGATCGATCCGGACCAGCTCGGCGAGGACCAGATCGGTGATCTGGCCGCAGCGGACGATTCGCAAACGGCGGACCTCGAGGCGGACCTCGGGCCGAGCGATGACGGCCAATCCGCCGACGTCAGCAGCGTGACCAAGATCTACGTCTTCCCCTTCGTCTTCCAGGCGGGTGGCGCGCTGGGCGACCGAAAGTCCGCGAACAAGTCTTGCATGGACTCTGGGCCACCCGAATCCTGCACGACGGTGATCGCCCTGGTCTCCTTCGAGGGCGACGCGATCAAGGACTTCGGCGCGAGCTACGGCGTGCCGATGGTCGGGGTGCCGTTGGTCAGCGTCGACGAGAAGACGATCGCCTCCGACCTCAAGACGTTCCTCAACCCAGAGTTCAAGACCAGCTCGATGCTCACCGCCGGCGTCTTGAGCGCGGGCGAGAAGTGGTGGTCATTCTCCACCTCGGACGGTTCCTACGACAGCACGAACAACTGCCTGAATGGCCAGACGTCGGACGCCGACAAATTCGGCAGCGTGGGATTGGCGACGGCGACCGACGGAAAGCGCGTCGCGGGTGATACGGCGAGCTGTACCGAGACCAACCGTCTGCTCTGCATCTGCTTCTGAGCCGAGCGCGCCAAACAGCATGGTTCAGCTCGCTGCGGTTTCGCTCTCGGCCAGCTCGTAGGCGCCGCCGCCGCCTTCGCGGCGCATGAAGCGAAAGTCCACCAAGGCGCGGCGCAGACGCGCGGTGTCCTCGTTGTAGTGCGCGAGGATCTCGTTGACCTGGCGCTCGGGATAGCGACGCCCGGCTTCGAAGGCTCTGGCCACGTGCGCCAAAATCACGAGCAGCTTCTTCTGCTGGGCTGGAAACGCCGTCACTCGCCCCTCGGCATCGGTGAACGCCGCCAGAACCTTGCGATCGAAGGCGTCGCGGTCGACACCATCGGCCAGCGGCGGCAGACTGTCGCCCTTGAGGAGACGCGCCGCCAGTTCATCGATCACCTCGCGACGAAGCGAGTAGTAGCGGTAGTACCCCTCGGGGCGGGCGGCGACGAGCCCCGCCTCGCTGAGCCGGCGCAAGTGGTGCGACACCGTCCCATCACTGAGGCCGAGAGCCGCCGCCAGCTGCTCGACGGTGGAGGCCTCACTGGCCAACATCCCGATGATCCGCAAGCGCGTGAGGTCGGCCAGGGCCTTGAAGAAGCCGAGCAGTTCGTGAATCTCGAGGGCTACCATCACTCCACCCCAACATCAATCCAATTGGTTTGATATATATCAAAATGAACACGCCGACGCCAGCGTTTTCTCACGGGGGCAGCAACCAAGCGGCTCACGAGCGATCGCCACCGCGGAGCTCGGGTTGCTACCGCGCGCCTCCAGAGCCCTCGCGAGCGTTGTCTAGGGTGTCGTCCAGAGCGCGCCGATCGGGACGGCGTGGAGCCGATCGCCGAAGCGAGCGCCGACGTCGCCGTCGTAGAGCACGATCCCGCAGACGAAGCGCTCGTCGCTGGCTTCGGCGAGCTTGCGCAGGCCGCGAAAATCGCGGGCGGTGACGGTCGCCAAGGCCTTGACTTCGACGCCGACGAGCTCGTGGGCGCCGCGTTCGAGGACGAGGTCGACCTCGATGCCGTCCTTGTCGAGAAAATGGTGGAACCGGATCTCATCGGGGCCGAAGCTCGCCTGCCGCTTGAGCTCGTGGTAGACGAACGTCTCGAGCAGCTGACCGAGCGCCGCGCGATCGCGATAGAGCGTGGCCGGATCGTGGCCGAGCAGCGCACACGCCAGCCCGCTGTCGCCAAGGTGCAACTTCGGCGTCTTGATGAGACGGGTCAAGCGGTTGCTGTGCCAGGGAGGCAACTCGTCGACCAGGAAGAGCCGATTCAGCAGGCTCAGATAGTGGCCTCGATGTAGTCTCGGTACCACGCCCTACGGCGGCGGTGCGACGAGCGGGCCAGCGCCGCCGGGAAGCCGCCGGCGACGATCCGCTCGGCGAGCTCCACCTTGAGTCGATCGGCGGACGTCGCCGTGAAGCCGTTGGCAAACAGGGTCTCGATGAATCCGGGGCGGTGTCGGGCCAGCTCGACTTGGGCGAGCGGGAAGAGGCGCAGGATCTCCATCCGTCCGGCGAGAGAGTCGGCGATCGTTGGCAGCAGCATCAGATTGCTCGACCCGGTGAGCAGAAAGCGGCCCGGCGTGCGGTCGCGGTCGACCGCCACCTTCAGCGCTCCGAGAAGGGCCGGCGCCCGCTGAATCTCGTCGAGGATCACCCGCGGCGGCAGGTCCCCGACAAATCCCTTCGGGTCACTCTGGGCAAATCAACCTTCGGCTATCTGCACGCTTCATCTCCGGCTATCTGAAAATCAACACCCGGCTGATTGAAAGTTCATCACGCGTTGAGGCGCAAGCGCGGCGGGCGTAGAGGCTGCGGCGTTGCTCGAGCTGTTCACGGCGCTCGTCGTGCTCGGCAAACGCGCGGTCAGGGTGTGAGGAGGACCGTCGTGACGCTCATCGGCGGCAGGCTGAGATTGAAGGCGTTGGTCTGCTCGAGGCTCAGCGGTGCGAGGGTCTGAATCGCTGGAGAGCTGCCGCTGACTCGGAAGAGCGCCGCCTGGGTGAAGGCGAGACTGTGTTGGATCGTGAGCGCCGCGTCGAGGACGCCGTTCGTCTTGTTCAGCAAGACCAACACCATCCGCCCCGGGTCGGCGGCGTCCACGCTGGCGTATACCGAGCTCTTCGCGTCGTCGTTGGTCAGCGCTTCGACCGAGGTGTCACCGAAACGCCCGCCGGCACCATCGAAGTCGAGAAACAGCTTGAAGGCCGCGTGGATGAAGGCGAGCTTGTCGTCGAGCGGCCAGAGCGTCGCCGCGAAGACCCCCTCTCGGCCAAAGATACCGAGGACGTCGGCCTGGGCGATCGCGCCCGAGATGTGTTGACCCGCACCGTAGTAGTACTCCGAGAAGGAGAGCTTGGTCCCGGGATAGTGCAGGGCGATCCGCTTCTTCAGCCCGCCCAGCAGATCGATCCCGCCCTCGACGCAGCAATCGGTGATCCAGCTCTCCTCGACGTAGCTCGGATCCCAGAGCGAGCGTGGCGCCTGAAGCCGCGCCGCGACGACCGCCGCTCCGGTCTCGGTGCCGATGATTCGGACACCCCCTCCCCGCGCCTCGGGATACCAATGAAGGTCGAGGACGTCGACGAGGCGCTGCTGTCGCGTGGCTTCTTCGCTCTCGAGGCGATCGAGATAGTAGCTGAGGAAGTCGCCGTGCTCGCCCGCGTCGGGCGCGTCCTGCAGGTTGATGTACGCGGTGTAGCCATAGAGCACCGGCCCGAGCACGATCGCCTTGGGCGAGAGCGCCTTGATCATCGCCGCCGCCTCGATCGTCCGACTCAACAGCTCGGCGTAGGTCAGCGCCGCGGGGTGGAGCTTGGCATGGGTCGAGGCCCAGAGGGCCGGCTCGTTGTCGA
>JAGQJP010000183.1 GCA_020430585.1 Myxococcales bacterium
GGCACAGCACGCGGGGCCACCCGCTCGCCCCGCTGCGCAGCGAGTTGAAAGCGCGCGGTTGGCCCGATGCGCGTACGCTCAATCAGATGCCGAACGGCAAGCTGATCAAGTACGCCGGGGTGGTGATCTGCCGTCAGCGGCCGGGCACGGCGGGGGGCGTGACCTTCATGACCCTCGAGGACGAGAGCGGCTTCGTCAACCTCGTCGTCTGGCAGCAGGTCTTCGATAAATACACCGTGCTGGCGCGCACCGCGGCGTTTCTGGGCGTGACCGGGAAGCTACAGGTCGAGCAGGGGGTGGTGCATCTGGTCGCCGATGCGCTCTGGGCACCCGACGTGTCGCTCAAGGCCGCGTTGCCAAGTCGAGATTTTCACTAGCGAACGTCTCTGCGGCCACGAAACGACGCCGCCTGAGCGCGGTCATCGTCTTGCGCGATTCGGTGCGACGAGCGAAGGTCTTTTGTCTCGTGACGCCCGTTCTGCTATGCTTCTTCGTCAGCGAGCGCACCTTCGACGGCGGACGTCCCGGGGCAGCGGACGGCTCGCGCCGCACGCTTCGGCGATCTCGAAAACGTGAGGACCCGATGTCGATCCTTTTGCGCTCCAATTCGGTGCGCTCCACCTCGCCGCGACCCTTTGGCTCTCCCTCGTCCAATCGACGCCTCTTCGTGCTGCTCGTCTTCGCCGCGCTCATCAACGGCGCGATACTCGACGCATCGGCGAGCGCCGCCAGCTGGGGGCGTGTGGAGCTGCCGATCATCGGAGGCAGTCTCGCCAGCGACGATCAGCTCTTCGCGACGATCGCGATCGTCACGCGGGGCAACAGTCAGCTGCTCTGCACGGCCACGTTGATCGCCAAACGCGTCGTGTTGACCGCCGCGCACTGTTTCTACGGCGATTCGGTGCGCGACCCCGTCGAGACCGTCGATTCGGTCGAGATCGTCGCCGGTAGCGCAGTGCTCGGCGGCGCTCCGTCGAGCCAGCACTACCGGATCGAGACGATCATCGGACATCCGCAATACGGCGGACAGCTCGATGACGGAGACGACGGCCTGGGCAACGACTCGGACATCGCGCTCGTGATCCTGCGAACCGAGGTCACCGACGTCGAGCCGGTCTACGTCTTGCCGCCGTCCCTCGAGGGGCGCGTCTTCGTGAAGAACCAGCTCTTCAGCGTCAGCGGCTTCGGCACGACCGACGCCCTCGCCGAGTCGGACGTCGGCACGCTCTACATCGCCGACACGCCGCTGGCGAAACAGACGGACTACGAGTTCGTCCTCGGCGGCAACGGACAACCCGACACCTGCCCAGGAGACTCGGGCGGGCCAGCCTACGTCGTCGTCGACGGCACCCGCTTCGTCGCGGGCGTGACCTCGCGCGGCCTGCTCTCGAATCAGCTCGAGTGCAGCGAGGGCGGCATCTCGACCAACGCCTCGGCGTTCCACTCGTGGATCGTCACCGAATCCGCCGGGCTGTACCAGCCTCACCCATTGGCCGGAAGCACCGATCCGTCCAAGACAGCCAAGGGGTCGTCGGGATGCAGCGTCGGCGCGCGTCGTCCCGCGATCGAACCGCTGGCCCTCTTCGCCCTCTTCGTGATCGCCTGGTGGGGGATTCGAGAAAAATCACGCCGGAACGCGGAAAGATTTTAACCTTCGGCTCGCGCCAACGTTGTAGTGAATGACGGAGACGATTATGGCTCCTCCTGATCGACCGTCAAGATAGAACCTCTCCCCCTATTGGGGAAACCCGAA
>JAGQJP010000184.1 GCA_020430585.1 Myxococcales bacterium
ACGCACGCCAACCAGAGCAGCAGCCCGAGGCCCACGAGCCACGGGGCCGCAGACGTCGAGCGCTGCGCGAGTTGGCATCCCCCAGCGGTGCTGACGGTCTTCTGGTCCGGCGACGGCGTGTCCGCTGGTGTTTGGGCGTCCGACGGGGTCTGCACATCGTCCGGGCTCTGATCGCTCGGTCCGCTCCAATCGGCGGTCACGTCGGTGGCATCGCTCCCCGTCGTCGTGTCGGCGTCGGGCCCGTCCAACACCATGGGGACGTCATCGTAGGGCGACGGAGGCTCGTTCTCTCGATCGATCAGCGGCGCCGAGAGCGACCAGATCTGGATCTCGTCATTGTACTGTACGCCCTGGCTGACCGTGGCGGCGGCGTACATGCCCCAGTGCGCGCGCATCAGGTTGTTGCCGTCGACGCTGCTCCAGGTTCCGACGAGGACCTTGACCCCGTCCTGCCAGACGATCACCGTCCCGTCACCCGCGGGCGGATAGTGAATGTAGACCGAGAAGCGAACCCACTGGCGCAGCGGAAAGTCGGGCTGCGGCTTCGGTCCGACGTAGGACCAGTCGAGGTGCGCCATCTCGAGCTTGCGGTCCCGCACCGACATCGTGTGCACCGTCCAGTCCGGGTTGTTGCCGAAGGTCGCAAAATGCACCCAGTCGCTGACCCCGAGCTTGTCGTAGTCGACGTCGAGCCAGACCCAGAAGCGATTGACCAAGGGGGACGGAATGTCCACGTGGATCACGGGATAGGCGCGGTGACTGGCGCTGTCGCTGGCGACAATCCAACCTTTGTAGACGTGCTCGCCGAAGGGCACCCCGGGAACGTCGTCCTTGCCCACGATCGTCCAGCCGGCGACGTTGCTGCCGTTGAGCACGCCGTCGGCGTTGAAGCTGCCGTTGTCGTAGTTCAGCCATTCCCCCGGAAAGCCGCTCTCGAACCCGCTGCGCCACTGCTTCGTCGCGGTCTGGGCCCGCGCCGCGGACAGTGGCCCGAGCGTCAGCCCGATGGCGACTCCGATCAGAATCACAACCCCTCGGTTCATGCTCCCTCCGCTCCTCGTCGTAGCCCTACCCGAACTGTAGCACTTGCCGCTGCTCTTGTTCAAACGCTGCCGCGGGGGGGACAGCGTCACCGCGCCGTGACGAGGTGGCGACGCTAGCGTTTGCCGAGGTGGCGACGCTAGCGTTTGCCGAGGTGGCGACGCTAGCGTTTGCCGAGGAGGCCCCTCTTCAGGCCCTTGTTGGGGGGATGCTTGCCGATGAAGACGGCGAGCAGTGCGCGAGCGAATCCGGCGCCGGCGATGAAGCCGGACGTACCCTTGACCTTCACCCCGACGCCTTTCTCCTCGAAGGTGAAGGACATCTCGTCGCCCTTCTTCATGTCGCGCATGTATGCGTTGAGCTTTTTGACCAGCGCGAGGTGCTGGCCTCCGCCGTTCTTCTTGACGCCCTTGATCCAGGCGTCCCGCATCTTGCCCGCGTCGACTTTGCGCACGAACTTCATCCGCAGGTACTTCAGATCCTTCGAGTCGAGGATCTCGGAGGCGCTCTTGGAGTACTTCTTCAGGTAGAGCCCGGCAACGTAGACGTCGACGTTGAAAATCGTCGCCTCGCGCAGGCCGAGGCCGTTGAGCAGCATCGCGCTCCCCCTGAGCACGATGATCTTCGGCATCGTCACGCCCGCGAGCGTGTCGGCTCGCGCCGTGGTTGCGAGCAGGAGCAGGATTCCGGTCGTGATCGCGATTCGCTTCATCTTACACCTCCAGCCGTTGTGTCACTCTCAGTGAACACCAATCGAGAGGGATCGATCAAGGAATCGTGCGTTCGACGGTCGGCTCGGAGCTCAGGATAGACCGCAGACGGGATTGTCGCGCGCATGGTATGCTAGACGCCGAGGCGGAGGGGAATCGACGGATCTCGACGGAGGCGGCGAATGCTCTTTACACTGCAGAAGGCGCTCTATCGGGCGCGCCAGCGCGTGATGAAGCTCTCGGCGAGGGTGGTGCCGCTGCCCATCCCCGGCTTGCTGACCGGACCTGGCAGTCTGGACCAGCTCGCCGAGAATATCAGCGTTCGGGCGCTCAAGCGGGTCCTCGTCGTCAGCGACAAGGTGCTGATGCAGCTCGGGCTGCCGCAGCGGTTGCTGCTCGCGCTCGAGCGACGCAGTGTCGCCTACACCGTGTATGACGACGTCCAGCCCAACCCGACGATCGAAAACGTGGAGAACGGGGTCATCGTCTACCGAGAGCATGGCTGCGACGGGATCGTCGCCTTCGGAGGGGGATCGGCGATCGACTGCGCGAAGATCATCGGCGCCCGGCTGGCCAATCGATTTCTCTCGGTGCGCAGCATGAAAGGCATGTTTCGCGTCGTGCTGCCGATTCCGCCGTTCTTCTGCGTGCCCACCACGGCGGGTACCGGCTCGGAGACGACGATTGTCGCCGTGATCACCGACGCGGCGACCCACGAGAAGTTCGCGATCAGCGATCTGAAGCTGGTTCCCAAGCTCGCGGTGCTCGATCCCGAGCTGATGGTCGGTTTGCCACCGCCGATCACGGCGGCGACGGGAATGGACGCTCTGACGCACGCCGTCGAGGCGTATATCGGGCTCAACGGCAATCCCTTCACCGACGAGAACGCCGAGAAGGCGACACGACTGATCTTCGCCAACCTTCTGGAAGCGTACCAGAACGGCACCAACCTCGAGGCGCGCTATAACATGGCGCTCGCCTCGTATTGCGCTGGAGCCGCCTTCACGCGGGCCTACGTCGGCTATGTCCACGCGATCGCCCACAACATGGGCGGGCTCTACAGCGTGCCCCACGGTCTGGCGAACGCGATCATTCTGCCCCACGTCCTGCGGTTCTGCCGCGCCGAGGCCGAGCCGAAGCTGGCAGCGCTGGCGGTCGCGGCGGGACTCGGCGTGCGTGGTGAATCGGAGCGAGAGCTCTCGCTGCGTTTCATCGAGGCGATCGAGCAGCTCAACCAGCGCATGGGAATTCCCACCACCATCAAGGAGCTGCGCGCGAAGGATATCCCCCTGATCACCCGGCGCGCCCTCGAAGAGGCGCACCCCGCCTACCCGGTGCCGCGGATCATCACCGAGGCCGAGTGCGAGGCGCTCGTGAGCCAGCTGCTCCCATGAGGCCGCGCCGAGCTCGGTACCATAGGGCACCTGCTCGCGCTGGCGATGGCGCGAGCGAACGGCAAATCGCCGCGCGGAGAGCTGACGGCCGCGGTCGCTGTACCGCCCGGAAAAGATCGGGTCTTCCGAAGAGATTCTGTTGTATACTCACCTGCGCCGCGCCGCTGGCCGCGTCAGTGGTACCCGAGAGCGGCGCGAAGGATGAGATGTGGATCGTCACGGTCGGAAGCTACCGCTCGTCGTGATGCTGGCGCTCGTCTGGCCGCTGAGCGGCTGTGCGAGGTATCATGAACGCCCGCTGACGAAGCTCGCGATCGACAAGGCCCTGCGACCACCGACACTCGCGCAGCTGATGCGTGCAGCGGCGAAGATCCGCCATCCGATACTCAAACCGGTCAAGCTGAACCTCGCCGACGGGATCTCGCCCGACGAAGCCGGGGTTCTCGCGGTATTGCTGAACCCGTCGCTGCGGGTGGAGCGGGACAGGCGCGGTGTGGCGCGCGCTCAGCTGATCGAGGCCGGTATCATCCCGAATCCGCAGCTCACCGGCGGCATCGAGATCCCCGTCGGGAAGGGGACGTCGGGCTCGACGATCCCGTACTCCCTCGGTCTGGAATTCGACCTGCGGGCGATCGTTCTCCGGGGGTCCAAGGTCGATGCGGCACGCTTCAACGCACGCCAGGTCGACATCTCGGTGGCGTGGCAGGAGCTGGTCATCGCCTTCGGCGCGCGGCTGGCGGCGTATCGCGTTGTCGCCAGGATCGCCCAGCTCCGCTTGCAGCAAGAGGTCGTGCTGCGGCTCGAACAAAACCTGAAGACCGTGCGGCGCGCTGCGCACAAGGGACTGTTGACGGATCTGGAGCTGCTCGCGAGCCGAACGGCGCTCGGCGAGGCCCGGGAAGAGCTGGTGGCGGTACAGAAGCAGGCGGCGCTGGCTCAGCTGAAGCTGAAAGCGCTGATCGGCCTTCCAGCGAGCTACAGCCTGACGATGCAGCAGGGCACCCAGCTGCCGCTCTCGTTGCCACCGATCGATGCGAAGGCCCTCACGCGGCGCCTCGAGCAGCGCCGGCTGGACATCGTCGCCCTCTCTTACGGCTACAAGAGCCAAGAGGCGCGCGTCCGGGCGGCGATCCTGGGCCAGTTTCCGACGATCGGGATCGGTCTGAGCCACTCCCGGGACAACGCCAACTTTTCCACGATCGGCTTCGGGATCACGATCGAGCTGCCGATCTTCGACCGCAACCAGGGCACGATCGCCCTCGAGAGGGCGACGCGCAAGCAGCTGTTCGACGAGTACGTCGGCCGCCTGCGTCAGGCGCGAGCCGAGATCGCCCGGCTCGCGTCGGCGGTCGGCTGGCTGAATCGGCAGATTCGGCAGACGCAGGAGACGCTTCCGCACCTCGAGCAGCTGTTGACGACCTACAAGAACGCCTTGAAGCTCGGTCAGGCAGACATCCTGAGCTACTACCAGACCTGGAACAAGCTGACGCAGAAGCGAATCCAATTGGTGGAGCTTCAGCTGTCGCTCGTCGAAGCGTCGCTGGCGATCTCGTTGGCCGCGGGCTACTACGACGTGCGAGCCCGTAGAGGCCATCGATGAACCGCGTCGCCCGACAGCTACTTCTGATCGTCGCCGGCTCGGCCCTGCTGCTCGCGGGTTATCTGGTGTTCTTCGCCGCCGATCGAACGACGGGCACCACGCTCGCCGAGCCCGAGCAGAAGCCGAGTCCCACGGTCGAAACCGCCGTCGTGCGCCGCGGCACGATCGAGACGACCCTCGACGCCCTCGGCACGGCGGTGCCATGGCTGGCGAAAAAGCACGTCTACAGCCTTCCGTTCGAATGCCGCGTGCTGACGGTTCAGGTCACCAAGGGCCAGCTGGTCGCTCAGCATGCGCTGATGCTCAGCGTCAAACCGAGCCTTGCGGCGCAGCTCACGTTGCAGCAGGCGACGAACGAGTACAACACCGCGCTGGCCCTGGAGCGGCTCGCGCGCCAGCGGGCGAAGCTGAAGCTCGCTCTGCGCACCGAGGTGATCGCCGCCCAGAGCCTGCTCAAGCAGAAGGAGCTGATCCTGAGGAGTCTCAAGGCTCAGGGGCTTCGGCGGCGGCAGATCGAGATCCGCACGGTCTCCCAGGGGATGATCCACGAGGTCGGCGGGCACGTCGGGCAGCTGATACCGTCGGGCAGCAGCCTGGTCGAGGTGCTCGACGGGGATCACATCCTGATCCGCTTCGGCGTCGAGAGCCGACAGCTCAGCCGGCTCAAGCCGGGGATGCCGGTCCGGCTGACGCGGATCCACGACTCGCACCACCGACCGATCGCCGCGAAAATCACCGCGATCACCCAGACCCTCGACCCGACGACCCGACTCGTGGCGGTGCTGGCTCTCCCCGAGAAGACAGCCGGGCTGGCGCTGAACGACTTCGTCGAGGTCCGGGTCGTGACCGCATCCCACATCGGCCTGCTCGTTCCCAAGAGCGCCCTGTTGCCGCATTCCGGGGGCTACCGCCTGTTCACCGTGGTCAATGGGCACGCCAAGGCGCATCGCGTTACCAAGGGGCTGGAGAATGCGAAGGTCGTCGAGGTGATCGGCGCAGGGATCAACGTCGGCGATCGCGTCGTCGTCCTCGGCAACTACGAGCTCACGGACGGCATGCGGGTGATCGAGGCGACGAAGCCGTGACGATCGTTGAGTGGGCACAGCGCCATCGGCGGTCGATTGTCTTCGCCATCATCGCGTTCGCGCTGGGTGGGCTCTATTCGACCTTCAGCACGCCGGTTAGCTTATTCCCCGGGGTCACCTTTCCGCGGCTGGTGATCGCCGTCGACGCCGGTGACCGACCGGCCAGCCGAATGGCGGTGCAGGTCACGCGACTGATCGAGGAGGCGGTGCGGCCGGTGCCCGGCGTGCTGCGTGTCCGCTCTGTCAGCACCCGCGGCAGCGCGGATGTGGCGATCAACTTCGACTGGGGCGTCGATATGGTCTCGGCGATGTTGCAGGTCGAGTCGGCGATCAGCCAGATCGCGTCCCAACTTCCCTCCGGTGTGAGCTATAGCGTGCGGCGGATGGATCCGACGGTCTTCCCGGTCCTCGGGTACAGCCTGACCTCGCCCAGCCGGTCGCTCGTGGAGCTGCGGGATATCGCCCTCTACCAGCTGCGCCCAGCCCTCTCCACAATCGGTGGCGTGGCGAAGGTCGGTGTCCTCGGCGGACAGACGGCCGAGCTGCAGGTGATCGTGCAGCCCAAGACGCTCGCCAGCTACGGGCTGAGCATCCAGGACATCGCCCGGATCGTCGGCGAGTCGAGCGTGCTCAAGGCCGTCGGGCGGCTGGAGGAGAACTACAAGCTCTACCTGGTGCTCGCCGACACGCAGATCACCAGCTTGGATCGCGTCAAGCGCATCGTCGTGCGCGCCAACAAGGGCGGCGTCTTGCACCTGTCGGACATCGCCGAGGTGAAGCCGTCGACGCGCCCGGTCTGGCGCCGCGTGACCGCCGACGGTCGCGACGCCGTGCTGTTCCAAATCTATCAGCAACCCAACGGCAACACGGTGCAGATTGCACGGGACGCGAAGGCCAAGCTCGACGCCCTCGGCAAATACCTCCCGCGCGATTGTCGGATCTCCAAGTGGTACGATCAGAGCGAATTGATCATGGCCTCCGCCCTCAGCGTCCGCGATTCGCTCTTGATCGGTGTCTTGCTCGCCGCGCTGGTGCTGCTGGTGTTCTTGCGCAACCTGCGGGTCCTGGTGATCGCCGTGGTCACGGTGCCGATGGTGCTCGCCGCCACGGCGCTGTTGTTGCGGGCGATCGGGATGAGCTTCAACATCATGACCCTCGGGGGCATGGCGGCCGCGGTGGCGCTGATCATCGACGACCAGATCGTGATGATCGAACACATCGTGCGCGTGATGCGTTCGGCGGATGGCGAGCTGGGGAGTCGGATTCGCACCGCTGTGGCCCAGTTCAGCCGCCCGCTGGTCGGCTCATCGGCGGCGACGATCATCATCTTCGCACCGTTGGCCTTCCTCAGCGGCGTGACTGGCGCGTTCTTCAAGGCGCTGTCGCTGACGATGGCCGTCTCTCTGGTGGTCTCCTTCGTGATCGCCTGGCTGGCCACTCCGCTCCTGGCTGCGCGGTTGCTGCGACCGCGGGACGCCGAGATCGAAAACAGCGGAGCGCTGGCGCGACTGTTTCACCGCATCTACGCCGGAGGGATGCGCGCTGCCCTGCGTCACGCCTGGATTGCACCGATCCTGATCCTGCCGTTCCTGGTGCTGGGATACGTGGCCTACGATCGCACGGGTACCGGCTTCATGCCGAGCACCGACGAGGGCGGCTTCATCCTCGATTATGTCGCCCCACCGGGGACGTCGCTGGCAGAGACCGATCGGCTGTTGCGCCAGGTCGAGACGATCCTGCGCCAGACCCCCGAGGTGCTGACCTATTCCCGGCGGACAGGTCTCGCGCTGGGCGGGTTCATCACCGAGGCCAGCGAGGGGGATTTCTTCGTCCGGCTCAAGCCTCCGCCGCGCCGCAGTCTCGACGAGGTGATGGACGCGATCCGAAAGCAGGTTCTCCATCGCGTGCCGGGGCTCGAGATCGAGATGGCCAAGCTGATGGAGGATATCATCGGCGACCTGACCGCCGTCCCGCAACCGATCGAGATCAAGCTCTTCAGCGACGACGGCGAGCTGTTGAGCCGTGTGGCGGAGAGGGTCGCGAAGGTGATCGGACACGTGCGCGGCGTCGTCGACGTCAAGGATGGGATCGTCCCGGCCGGCGACGCGCTGAATATCCACGTCAAACGCGTCGCCGCCGCGGTCGAGGGGATGTCGGCGGACTACGTGACCTCGGCCGTCGAGGGCCTGCTCGGCGGCGTCGTGGCGACCAGCGTGCAGCAGGGCCCGAAGATGGTCGACGTGCGCGTCTGGATCCCCGCCGTCCTCCGCGAGACCTCCCAACAGCTGCAGGACATGTTGATCCGTGCGCCCGACGGGCACCTGGTGCGCCTGGGTCGCGTCGCGACCTTCAGCCGCGAGGTCGGGCAGCCACAGATCGACCGCGAAGACCTCAAGCGGATGGTCGCCGTCACCGGCCGGATCAGCGGCCGGGACATGGGCTCGACGGTCCGCGAATGTCTGCAGGCGATCGAGCGCGCGGGAGTGATCCCAACGAATGTCTATTTCAGCCTGGGCGGCCTCTCCGAGCAGCAGCAGATCGCTTTCAAGGGGTTGACCGTGGTCTTCCTCGCCGCCGCCTCGCTGGTCTTCATCCTGCTGTTGTATCTGTACGAGCGCTTCTGGGTCGCCGCGTCGATGATGTTGGTCGCCGTGATCGCGGCGGCGTCGGTGTTCATCGGGCTCTATCTGACCCACACCGACCTGAACATCACGGCGATGATGGGGATGACGATGATCATCGGCGTCGTCACCGAGGTCTCGATCTTCTACTACTCGGAGTTCGAGGACCTGCCGGCGACGCTCGGACCCGCCGAGCGCCTGACCGAGGCGGGAATGAATCGGATGCGACCGATTGCGATGACGACGTTCGCGGCCATCCTGGCCCTCTTACCTCTCGCCCTCGACCTGGGGCAGGGGCCGCAAATGCTACAGCCGCTAGCGATCGCGATCATCTCGGGGTTGTGCGTACAGATGCCGCTGGTGCTGGTTCTGTTGCCGCTGCTCCTGCAGCTCGCCCGCGTCGGTGGGCCAGAGCCAACGGACGCGTGACGCGTTCGCCGCCATTGACCGGCACAGTCTGCGGCAGGATGCCTACTTGATCTGAATCGGATAGTTGCAGCGTTCGGGTCGTGGCGCGTCGCGCAGCAGCAGGATGTAAATTCCACCAGGGCGAAACGCCCGACGCTCCCACCCTTCGCCCTGGGCATAGAAGAAGGTCGATTGACCGCGAGCGAAATCGCCGCCCTTGAGGTGCTTGAGCACGCGCATCGTGAAGCCGGGCTTTCCGGCGCGCGTCGTCGGGCCGATCACCTGGACGACCACGACGTGCTTCGAGCGCTGGACCCGCACGTCGAAGGGGAACCCGATACAGCTCAACGCGGCGGCCGGGCCGGGCAGCGCGAGCGAGAACGCGGCGGTGATCACGACGAGCATGGCTTTCATCATCTCTCTCCTAGTCGTCTGTGAGCCCCCGGATCCAGGCGTTCGCGAAGCGGCCGTCGGGATCGTAGGCCTCGATCAGCTCGAAGAAGTCGCCGAGCTTCGGCAGGCTCTCCAGCAGGTAGTCGGTGTCGAAGGTCGCCTCTTTCCCCCAATGGGGTCGGCCGCCGTGCGCCCGTGCGAAGGTTTCGAAGAGCTGGAGTTGGTCGTTCCAGTTCGCCTCGCTGTCGATGTTGTACATCGAGAGCCAGATCGAATCGCGACCGTAGGCCGGGCTCGCCCAGAGCGCATCGCCGCGGGTGAATCGCACCTCTTGCGGCATGCTGTAGGCGTGGCCGCTGTCGAGCAGTAGCTTGCGGTAGTCGCGCAACAACGGCTTCGCGTCCGCGTAGTCGAAGGCCCATTCGGTCTCGCGGTGAACCGGGGGCTTCGGCGTGAGAAAGGCGACGTGGCTCTTGCAGATCCGCTCGAACCGACGGGCGTACTCGCCCGCGAGGATCCGGTTGGTGAGGGGGACCAGGCGCCTCCGGTTGAGCCGCTGAACCGCGAGGGCGGCGCGGTAGACGGCGAACCCGAGGAACTCGTCCTTGAACCAGCGCTTCAGGTCGCTGTCGTTGCGGGGCTGATCGGTTCGCCGCTGTCGGAAGACCACGGCGTCGTCGTTGGGCACGAACCACCAGAATTTGAAATGGTCCGAGCCGTCGACGAAGGCGTCGAGCCGCTCGATCACCTCGTCGAAGGGACACGACTCGGTGATCGCGTGCATCTGGAAGCGCGGGACCACCGCGAGGGTCATCTCGTGGACGACGCCAAAGGCACCCAAGCCGACGACCACTGCGGGAAAATCGGGGTCGTCGCGCTCGATCGCGCGCTCGTCGCCGCGGCCATCGATCAGACGGAGGCCCTCGACCTGGTCGGCGAGGCAGCGAAAGCCGATCCCCGTGCCGTGGGTTCCCGTGCAGACGGCGCCCGCCAGCGACTGCTCATCGATCGAGCCGAGGTTCGCCAGGGCGAGCCCCAGCGCATCGAGCTCGCCGATCAGGTCGCGCAGGCGGATCCCGGCCTGGACGCGGACGCGCAGCCGCTCACGGTCGACGTGCAGAATCCGCTTCATCCGGTCGAGAGAGACGAGGGTGTCCTCGGTGACGATCCCCCGCGACCAGGAGTGCCGTGCTCCCATCACCCGCAGCTGGCGTGCGCCTCTCACGATCTCGACGAGCTCGTCGGTCGTCGTCGGCTGCTCGATCCGCGCGGGTACGAAGCTCCAGGTCTCACCAAAATTTCCGACGCGCCGCGCCAAACGCCTTCGGCGCCGCGTCGAACCAGATGTTCGATCACTCGTGGTCACGATCCACCGCCTAGCGAACGATCCGGACGACCCAGACCAGCTTGCGCACGTGGTTGCGATTCCGGAGGAGCAGCATCAGCAGCTGAGGCTCGGGCTTGACGGCGCGCCGTGGGATCCGCCAGCGGCCGGACGGGTCCCTGGTCAGCGGAACGACGTGGCGAAAGCCATCGGTGCCGTGTAGCGCCCGCGGGTCGGCCAGCCCGACGCGCAAAACGCGGCTGCCGTGGCAGGTGCGCAGTCGGAGCCCGCCCGTGCGACGGATTCCAACGGGCCTTTGTGGCGACGTCTCGGTCAGATGGGCCGCGTCGTCGGGCTGGCCACAGCGCCAGCGCTTCGCCGTTCGCGCGCAAAATGTCACCATCGAGGCCCGGGGACGCATCGACTTCGAAATGATCAACGCGCGACAGCGCTGTGCGACCTCGACCATCTGCTTCTCGATGTCGGTGCGCTTGCGGCCCAGTGGGTCGTCGAGGGTTCGCAGCGTTCTCCACATCCCGCTCAGCCGCTCCTCATGGGTCTTCGGCTGTGCCCGCAAGCCTTCGAACCCGGACAGGCTGATCAGGATGAGGGCCAGCATCATCACTCCATCTCGCAACGCTCACCTCCGGTGCCACTTGAAACAGCGGCCCTTCTCGTTGTAGCCTGAGGCAAAGGAGAAGTACAGTGGGTAAACGCACGACCTGGCGCGGTCCCATGGTCGCTCTCGCGATCCTCGGCGTCGCGCTTCTGCCGAGCTGCGGCTCGAAGAAGGACCCCAATCGCTGCAGCGCCGACGCTCAGTGCGACGTTGGGTCGGTCTGCGTCAACGCCTCCTCGAGTGGCAGCTGCGTGCCCCTACCCGCGATCGGCGGCGCATGCCTGCGCAATGCGAGCGCCGAGTGCGGCCCTGGGCTGCTCTGCGCCGCCGACACGTGCGTTGCGCCCGGCTCGCTGGCTGACGGCGAGCGCTGCTCGCACAACGTCGACTGCTCGGACGGGTTGATCTGCGACTGGTCGCGATCGCCCTACGTCTGTGGACGTCCGAAGTACGCGGGCGAGTCCTGCGGCCACGAGACCGATTGTCTGCCCGGCCTCGAGTGCAAATCCTCCGGGCTCTTCGGGGGAGGGGTCTGCGAGTGCCCCTCCTGTCCCTCCGACTCGGTCTGCGGCGCGACGGGCTGCATCACGCCGGGCACGATCGCGGCGGGCGAGGTCTGCTACCACAACGTCGACTGCCAGGGTGAGAACATCTGCCTCTGGGCCGTCTCACCCCACGTCTGTGCCGCGCCGGCAAAACGCGACGCCGACTGCGGCCACGACACCGACTGCGAGGCGGGGCTGCTCTGCGCCGTCTATCGGCGGATCTGCCGCCCCTCGTGCCACCGCGACACCGATTGCGCGTCGGGTGAGCTCTGCGTCGGATCCGCTCTCAACAGCGTCGGCCCGATCTGCATCACCCCGGGTTCCATCGGTGCGCGTTGTCTCTTCGCGCGCCAGTGCGCGACGGGACTGGGCTGCATCGATTTCCGATGCGCCGCACCCGAGCCTGTCGGCGGAAGCTGCGACAACTCGGAAGAGTGCACCGCCGACGCCTATTGCTCCGAGACGACGAAGCGTTGTACGGCAGACCGCGGCGCGGGTGAGAGCTGCAAGGGCGTGCTCTGGTTGGCGAACAGCCAGTGTGGCGAGGGGCTCTATTGCCGCATCCCCTGCGACGAGCCCGACGGAACGCCCGGCACCTGCGAGCTGCGTCTCTCGTCTGACGCGATCTGCGACGGCTGCTCGCGTGACGAGTGTGAAAGCGGTCTCGAGTGCCGCTCCAACCCAAACGGCGAGGGTCGACGCTGCCTCGCGCCCTGACAGATCAGGGGATTGCCATCGTACGGGAGAATCACGACGGACGCTGCTCCACTCTGGCGCCGACGCTCGCCATCATCGTCGCTGAATCTTGGGAGCGATTCCTCCGTGACGGCGCCGGGATTTTTTTGTACGCTATCAAGTGGGCAAGCCCGCTGAAATCAGGCCACCACACACCGAGCAGACGAGGTGATCGCCGTGACGGTGAAGATGGACACTCGCGATCTGTTGACCGCTGCCCTCGACAGCCTGACGATTCAGGTCGCGACCGTCGACCCCGAGGATGGACGGATTCTCTTTCTCAACGAAGCCGCTGCCAGAAGCCTCTCGGGCTCTCGCGAGGAGCTGATCGGGACCTCGATCTACGAGCACTTTCCCGACCGCGTCTCCGCTGGGCGTGAGCGTCTGCGCCAGACGTTGGCGCGCCGGACGGTGCAACATTTCGAGTCGCTCCACGTCTTGCCCGACGGGCGGGAGCGACACTTCGAGTCATCGTATACGCCGACGATGAACGAAGATGGCGAGATCGTGGCGGTGCAGATCATCTCCCACGACGTGACCGAGCTGCGTCGAGCGGAGCACGCGAACCGCCGTGACAGCGAGATTTGGGGCGTCGTCTCGGACGATCTTTCCCTCACCGGCCAGCGGCTGCGGGCGATTCTCGAGAACGCCCCGATCATCATCAGCGTCTCTGACCTCGACCTCACGATCCGTTACATCAATCGCGTTCCAGAGGGGATTGAGGTGGGCCACGTGATCGGCCAGACACCGCTGCCCTTGTTGACCGCCGAAAGCCAGCAGACGCTCGTCGAGGCCTTCGAGCGGGTGCGCGTGCTCAAAGCCGTCACCGAATGTCGTCTCCAGGGGACCAGCGATCGCTCGTGGGTCGCTCGGTTCGCCCCATTGATCCACGACGGCGAGGTCACGCAGGTGCTCGGGTGTTCGTTGGATGTGACCGAGCAGATGCAGCTCCAAGCGCAGCTGGCCAGCAAACGACGGCTCGAGAGCCTGGGGACGATGGCTCGCGGCATCGCCCACGACTTCAACAACCTGCTGACGGTGATCCTCGGAAGCTCTGGGCTGGCGCGGTTCCGAGGACGCGCAACCGATGGGGTCAGCTCGCTCCTCGACGAGATCGACGCGGCGGCGCGGGAGGCGGCCGACCTCTGTGAGCAGATGCTGGTCTACGCCGGGCGAGACCAGGCCAGCACGAAGCCGGGCAATCTGAACCAGGTGATCGACGAATTCAGCTCGCTGACCCGGGCGGCGGTCACGGCGAATATTCGCGTCACGTACCGCCTTCAACCCGACCTCCCGGCGACGACCTGCAACCGCGCGCAGCTGGGTCAGGTGGTGCTGAACCTGATCAACAACGCCGCGGACGCGATCGGCGAGGCGACGGGAGAGATCGTCGTCTCGACCGACGTCTTCGAGGTCGGCGAGCGTTTGACCGAGTTCGTGCCCGATCCCCCCGCGCCCGGGCGCTACGCACGCCTCTGTGTGAACGACAGCGGTCGCGGGCTCGAGCCTGAGGACCGCCATCGAATCTTCGACCCCTTCTATTCGACCAAAGAGCGGGGACACGGGCTCGGCCTCTCGGTCGTTCTCGGGATTCTCTCGACCCACGGCGCGGCGATCTCCGTCGATTCCGCGCCCGGCGCCGGGACGACGATGACCGTGCTCCTTCCGCTGCACGAAACGGCTGATTTGCCTGGCGATCCCGTTTCCGGGACGTCGTTTTGGCGGGGCGGGAAGGGGACCGTCCTGCTCGTCGACGACGAAGATCTCGTCCGCAGCGCGATCAGCGCTGTGCTGCGAGAGGGCGGCTACGACGTGGTCGAGGCGTCGAGCGGCGATGAAGCGCTGGCCCTCCTCGCGGCGGGCGAGCCGCCGGTCGGGCTCGTTCTCCTCGACGTCACGATGCCAGGTCGGGACGGCTGGAGCACGCTGCGAGAGCTGCGCGAGACGCACCCCACCCTTCCCGTGCTGCTCTCGAGCGGCCTTCCGCAGTCCCCACCGCCCGGGGACCCCTTCGCTGGCGTATTGGCCAAACCCTACTCGCCGACGACTCTGTTGCAGCTCGTCGCCGAACGGCTGAAACCTTCCGAGCGCGCACGCTAGACCATCAAAGACCCGTCATCTCGGTCGGTCGACGCGTTTTTCGTCGACGTGTTGTAGTCGATTGACTACAGGGCGAATCTGTAGTCGCCCGACTACAGATCGTCGCGCCGACGATTTCTGCGAACGGGAGCTACTGATGAAGAGACCTTGGCTTCGACTCCTCCGCTCACGACTCCTCCGCTCACGACTCCGCCGCTCACGACTCCGCCGCTCACGGATCCTCTCGATGATCGGCGCCATCTGGCTCGCCGGCTGCGGCGTCGGGGCTCTCGATCCGGCGGGACCGAATCCGCGGACGCCGTCGCGGCCCGCGGGCAAGAGCGACGACAGTACGCTGGCGTTCACATCGGGGACGATCACGGACCGTCAGGTCTCGAGTGGACGCTCGATCGCTGGTCGCCGAGTCCGTCGGGGACCGTCGACCCACTCGGCTATGGCTCGTCCAGCGCGGTCTATCCCGCCTGGGTCGGGCGCGGCTGTCTCCCGCCGAGCTGCAACGTCGCGCAACGGACGCAGCTGCCCGCGTCGTTTCGCAACATCGGATTTCGGGTCGTGCGCCGCGTATTGCCCTAGCGCATTGGCGGTCGCTCCCGCGCGGGCCCGCGCGTCAACGATTCGACGATGGTCTGGGTGATCGCGTCGTGTCGACGCGGCTCCCAGTGCTTGGCTGCGAGGAGATAGAGGGCGCACTCGGGATCGTGGGGCACGGCGGCGTGCACGAGGGTCTCACGCTCGTTGGGGTTGATCATGAAGTTCAAGAGGGCGCCGACGCCGAAGCCCGCGAGCACCAGGGATTTGACCGAGGCGAGGCTGTTGGCGATCGCGAAGGAGTGGGCGTCATCGGAAATCAGCGTCGGCTGGCCCGGCCCTGCTTCGATCTGGACGATCGGAAAGGCAGAGAGGTCCCGCTCGTCGACGACGTCGGTCAGGGTCGGGTAGAGGTCTCGCCGGCCCCAAAATTGCAAATCGTAGCTGCAGATGCGCGTGGCGCGACCCTCAGGGGCGCCCGAGGAGGCGACGATCGCCAGGTCGAGGCGTTCGGTTTCGATCTGCTCCAGCAACGAGGCCGTGCGGGCGGTGAAGAGCTTGAGGCCGAGGCCGCGGAAACGCTCCCGCAGCGGGGCGACGAGCTCGGGCAAGAGGTAGGTGGCGACGCTGTCGACGGTGCCGAGGCGCAGATCGAAGTAGCCCCGCTCGGCCGTGCGTGCGATGCGCCGCTTGATCCGATCGGTTCGTTCGAGCAGCTCGCGGGCTTCGGGGACGAGGGAACGGCCCGCGGGCGTGAGGACGAGACCCCGGCCGCGACGCTCGAAGAGCTGCAGGTCGAGGTCCGACTCGAGCGCCTTGAGGTTGCGTGTCACCGCCGGCTGCGTCAGGTGCGCTCGGCGCGCGGCCGCCGTGACGGAGCCGGTGTCGACGATGTGCAGGAAGAGCGCCAGCCGATCATAGTTCATCAACTAATTATACGCATTTGTTATCGAAGGCGATAAGAATTTATGATTGGATTCTCGACAACGACCGGGCTAGTGTGACAAAAAGGTTCGCTTCGCGCGATCGAGGAGGGGGTCATGACCGATCGGGCAGCCATTGCGCTCGTTCTGTTCGCCATCAGCAGTTGGGCGGTCCCGCTCGACGCCCACGAATTTCGTCTCTGTGTCAGCGGGGTCGAACGGATCGCCGCCAACGATCGCGGGTATCTCTCGCTCTGGGCGAGTTATCGCATCGCCGGTGAGCAGCATCGCGGTCGGCTCGATCTGGATCCGGCCCTCGCCGATCAGGCGCTGACGCCGTTCCTCGAGACGGCGGATCCGACGATCGCGGGGGTTCAACTCACCTTTACGCCGAGTGGTGTCGATGCGGCGCTGGTCGCCGACCTCAGCGGCTGTGACCCGGTCGCGGGCTCTCCGAAGGAGTTTCCGCTGCCGAGCCACGGACCGACGTCGATCTCGCCGACCGAGTCCGCCGAGCTGCTGCTCGCCCAGCTGCAAAAGAAGAAGAGCACTCCGATATTGGCCTGGTTGCTCCTCGAGCGACGGCTCGCCAACGCGCCTCGGCGCCTGCCGCCGACGATACGGATCACCTCGCTGATGCACGAGAGCCACCCCGGAATCGACGCCCTCAGCGTCACGATTCCGGCTACTCCGACGCCGAGCGAACCCATCGACTCGACCCTCGAGGAGCCGCAGGCACTCGACCCGGGCCAGGGTTGTCGGATCGGCGGCGCGTCTCCATCCGCCGCTTGGCTCTTTATCGGCGCTCTGTTTCTCCTCATCGCACTCCGCCGCCCCTCGAGCCGCCGCCGCCCGACAGTCTGAGTCACTCCACTCGACCATCGCCGTGGGTTCGCGATGTTCGGTTCGGGAGAAGGGCCAAGACCGCGGCGCGCTCTGTGGACTCGCTGCGCTGGTTCGGTGTACCCGATTCCCCTCGCGCCTCCCAGGGACGGTCGATCGTTGATCGACCGCGGGTCGAGTAGACGGAGGGCGCAAACCAGGTGAATCCGTTTGACAGCAGGCGACATCGAGGGGCACTGAATGAGTATGGCCTAGCGTGGACCGAATCTGCCGCCGG
>JAGQJP010000012.1 GCA_020430585.1 Myxococcales bacterium
CGAAGAAGCGCATCGCCAGCGCGCGGTTGTAGAGACCGAAGAGAGCGCTGTCCGAAAGCGTCGCCACCGCCACCCCGAGGGCGGCAAAGCCCAGCGAGAAGGCCACCAGCGCCTTGCGCCACAGGGGCCAGCCCAACACATGCCTCGCGTTCCGGCGAGCGACCTCGCCGCCACGGCGGAGGGCATCGTCACCAGCGAGGCGGGGCACGTCGATTCCGCTCGCGCGTTTGGGCACCGATTCTCTCCGCGCGTTAGTTTCCCGCCTTGATCACGGGCAATGGCTGGTTGAGCATCGTCTCGAAGAAGTCGATCCAGTCCTGTTTCGCCCGGGGCACGCAGAAATAGACGAAGTGATCGTCGGGGCAGACGTCGGGATCGCCGTGGTACTCTTTGAAGCCGATCGTCACCGTCCTGCCGTCGACGCTCCAGTTGCCGCTCAGATCACCGCTCGGCGGTCCGAAACCCAGCAACGTCTGGCCGAGAACGTCGGTCAGCGCCGGGCCGACCTGTTGGGCGAAGGCGGCGGTCGCCAGCGCGTGGGTTCCCGGCAGCGGCGCGTAGTGATCCTCGGTGCCCTGGGTCAAGAAGAGGTGCTTCGCGCCGAAGGGGCCGGGCTCCCGCGCGATGAAACGCGCATAGTTCAACGAATCGCTGCTCTCGAAGAAGGTCATCGCCGCGCTGAGCATCGGGTGGTGCTCGGTCAGCTCGCCATCGCAGATCAGATAGTCGAAGACCTTCTTGATGTCGATCGGGTCCGACGGCTCGGTCTTGGTCAGCAGCGTGGTGATCAGGTGCCCCCCCGACTCGGAGAGCATCATCCCGCGGATCTTCGTGCTCAGTGTGGCGAAGGGCCCGATCAGCGCGCCCAGGGAGTGCCCCATGAAGAAGATGTTCTGCGGCTGGAAGCGGATCTTGCGCACGACCTTGGTGCCGTTGACGGTGAAGGTCGCCTCGAGCTCGGTCAAAGGCGCGGCCAGAATGTGCGCCTGCCAGAAGTAGTCGACCGCCGACTGCAGCACGTTCCCGTCGGCAGCGTGGAGATTGAGCGGGTTGAACTGGAAGGCGCCGCCGCGGATCACCCCCTCGAGCAGGTCGATGAAGGCGGCGACCTTCTCTTTCAGCTCCGGATCGATGTTCTCGCTGTGAGAGCGGTCGCCGTGCATCACCTGGTCGATCGCGAAGAGGGCGATCCCGAGGGGCGCGAGACTCGGCGCCTCGACCGAAAGCCCCGTGAAGCGGCTGCCTCCCGAGCCGTGGGAGTAGAGCACGAGCGGCAGGGTCAACGTCTCGGGGCCGTCGACGGTCACGAGCTGGCGCGGGACGGTGAGGAGGAAGGGGATCGTCTCGAGGCGCGGCTCGTTCGGGTCCGGATTCTCCAGCTCGGTCTGCGGATCGCCGCTCAACAGCTCGCCGTTGTGGTCATCGGGGTCGAGGTGGAACACCGACTTCGAGAAGTTCGCCAGGTTGAGGTCGATCTTCGGCAGATAGGGCGGCACCCCGCGCTGGTAGATCACCATCTTGAAGCTGCCGAGCACGCGATAGAGCCCGCGCCCCGCGTCGAGCGACGTCCCCGTGACCTCGATCCCCGCAAGGCTCGGATCGAGGGATTCGATCTTCGGTGCCAGCGCCCGCAATCGTGAGGTCGGATCCTGGGTGCGGTAGACGGTCATCGCCGCGATCTCCGAGCGTTTGAGGCCCGTGGATTGATCGAGGTAGTCGAAGACCGAGGCGTATAGTTGATGTTGGTCCGTCGAGCCCTCCGACGGCGGCGCTCTCAGCGGCTCGAAGCGCTCGGAGAGGCTCAGCGGCTGACCGAGCGCGTCACCGAGGCCGCGCTTGACCACCGCCGCGTAGAGGCACCCGGGCGCGAGGGGGAACCCGGGATAGGGCAACAGCGCGAGGGTGTTCGAGCGCACGTAACGCGTGTCGGCACCGTAGAATTTGGTCGAGAGGGGAAGCCGCTCACCCCGCCGCGGGCTCTTGGGGTCGACGTTGACGAGCCAGATCGGCGAGCTCGCGCCGAGGCTCTCCTCGGGTGACGGCAGGCGACTGGTGTCGATCGGCGCGCTGAAGCGGAAGTAAACGCCCGCGTTGTTGCCGAAGTCGCGGATCGATCGATTTACCACGTCGAGCAGGTACTGGCGATACTGGTGCGGGCTGAGCGCCTTGAGCAGCAGATTCATCAGCACGTTGGGCAGCGTCAGCTTGCAGGTCGCCGTCTCGTCCTCGGGGTTGGGAAAGCTCGTCATCGCCAAGGTGCCATCGGGGTTGTAGCGTCGACTCTCGGGCCAGGGATAGTTGAAGAAGCTCCCCGGGGCGAAGGCGCCGTTGGCGGGGAAGTTGAAGAGCAGCTTCGCCCCGCCGACGAGCAGATCCTCGGCGGCGTCGTCGGAGCCGTCGATCTCGACGTCCGCCGTTTCGGTGACGTCGCTCAGGTCGAGCCCAACGGGCGTATCGGCGCCGAGCCGATCCGCCGGCGTGGTGTCATCGGCGCCGCCGAGATCCCCGACGATGTCGGCGACGATCCCCGCGGCGTCCGCGCTCGAGGTCGTGCGGACGACGGGCCGATCGCAGGCGATCGCCGCGAGCAACAAGAGCACGAGGGGCCATGGACGGCGGGGCGCACGCGAGGCGGCA